>JBGPHO010000041.1:0-13808 GCA_041484425.1 Gemmatimonadaceae bacterium | reverse complement strand
GAAATAGACGTAGCGGGGGCCATCTTGTTCGTGGCGGAGATGACCCTTGCCCTCGAGCAGGCGCAGCATGCCGCGGACGGCGGTATAGGTCGGCGGATCGGGAATATCGGCGAGCACTTCAGCGGCGTTCGCCCTTCCCCGCCGGTAGATGATCTCCATGATCTGCCGCTCTCGGCGTCCCAGCTCGTCCAGTCCGCGCTTCTTCATTCGGGCAATCTCCACTTGGGATCAAATCGTTCGGGCGAAAATGCCCGACCCTTGACATAATGTCAATGCATTGACACAATGTCAATAGACTAACAGCCAGCCCCGACCAGGCCCAACGTCATGCATCTGTTTTCATACTACGACCGGCACAGCCGATCGCGTTTCATTGCCGCCGCGGCGCTGGCGCTGCCATTCGCCCACGCGAGCGGCCAGCAAATAGACACCGCTCGGGCACTTTCCGCTCTGCGGGACGCCAGGACGGCGTGCGAGGCCGATGGGGGCGCGCTCTGGAAGCGGAGTCTCTGCGGTCCCATTGCGCTGGTCGATCGCCAGGCCCGCCTCGTCATGGCGAACGACACGGTCGCCGGCAAGCATTTCCTGCGACTGGGCGACGCGTACGTCACGACGCTCCCCGAAAACCAGTACGTCGCCAACACATCCTTCCCGTGGGGAGCGCGGACGTGGACGATGGTCGCTCTGCCGTTGCCGAAGGATCGCTACGCGCGAATCGCTCTCATGATGCACGAGGTATTTCATCGCGAGCAGGAAGCCCTGGGTCTCCGCCAGCCGGACGCGCTCAACAATCAGCTCGACATGCGCCCGGGCCGGACCTGGCTCCGTCTCGAGTACCGCGCGCTCGCCCGGGCGCTCGAATCACTTCCCGACCATAACGCGGCGCGGCATCACGCAGAATCGGCGCTGCTCTCTCGGGCAGCGCGACGATCGCTCTACCCCGGCAGCGACAGCCTCGAAGCGACGCTCGAGATCCAGGAGGGACTTCCCGAGTACACCGGCCAGTACCTCGCTATGCGGCTCACCGGTGAAGGTCCCGCGCGCGTGGCGAAATACGTTCGCGATTACGAAGCCAACACACCGACGTTCGTGCGCGCGTTTGCCTACGGAACAGGCCCCGCGATAGGTATCCTGCTCGATCAGTTCGATCCAACCTGGCGGGACGCGGTTCGGACAAACCGCGACATCGGCGCATTGCTCGCGCGGGCAATCCATTTCCAGCGCCCACGCGATCTCGTTCGGGCGGCGCGCGCTCGGGCGCAGGAATATGGATGGGACGAGGTAGACAGGACTGAAGCCGAGCGCGATTCCGCTCGCGCACCGGCAATGCAGGCCTACCACTCGCGATTTGGCAACGGCCCCATCATCACGCTTATACAGTCGAAAGACTCGCTCGCCTGGAGCTACGATCCCACTGAATTGATCGGCTTCGATCTCCAATCGACCGTCTATCCATCGGGAAATTTCTCGGCGCCCTGGGGAAAGCTCGCCGTCGATCACGGCGGAGTGCTCGTCCAGAATGATTTTTCGCGAATCAGAATTGGCGCGCCGGCCGCGGCAGATGCGAGCGAGATCAAGGGAGATGGGTGGACGCTCCAGCTGAATCCGGGGTGGTCATTGCGGGCAGACTCGTCGCGCCCGGGAAGCTTCGTCGCGACCCGGGATCGGTAGGAGCGCACGACGTTCATTGACCCGCTCGCGTGACGCCTGCACATTGGGCGGTTTGGCGCACGCACAAAAGAGGCGTTATGCGAAATCCGGTGATCTCGTTGCTCGTCGGTCTCTCTCTCACAACGTCCGCTGTCACCGCTCAGGTGCAACCCAGAATCGAGACAGGCTTCCTCGACCGATCCGTGTCGCTCGGCGGACAGACTTACAGGCATCAGATCTTCGTTCCGTCGGCGTACACGCCGAGTCAGCGGTGGCCGGTGATTCTCTTTCTGCACGGCGCGGGCGAGCGTGGCAACGACGGATACATGCAGACGCAGGTGGGACTCGCGCCGGCGATTCGCCAGAACGTCGCCCGCTTTCCCGCGATCGTCGTGTTTCCGCAAGCGACGCCTGAATCTTCCTGGACCGGCACCCTGGCTCGAGTCGCTCTGATGGCGCTCGATCAGACGACGCGCGAGTACCAGACTGATCCATCGAGAGTGTATCTCACGGGTCTGTCGATGGGAGGAAACGGGACCTGGTACATTGCCTACAGGAATCCAAAGCGGTTCGCCGCTATCGCGCCGGTCTGCGGCTGGATTTCACCACAGTTCTGGAAGGCCGCGGATGCCGTCGTGCCGGCAGACAGCGGCGAGACATATGCGGCGTTCGGACGCCAGTTGCGACAAACTCCGACGTGGATTTTTCACGGCGAGATCGATCCTGTAGTGCCGGTCGATGAATCACGAAAGGCGTTCGCGGCGCTTCAGTCTGCCGGAGGACCGGTTCAGTACACCGAGCTTCCCGGTACGGGGCACAATGCGTGGGACCCGACGTACGGCTCTCCGAAATTCTGGGCGTGGCTATTCGCGCAGCGTCGAAGTCAGTGAGCGGGTGAAGCCTTGAGAGCCTGGCGTGAATCCTTACGAACCTCTCACAGATAACACGTCTTTGTGCAGTCCAAATAGTCCACTTGATTGGCGTTAGTTAGCGAAGAACCTAAAATCGCTCTCACCTTGGAGCCTTTCTTATGGATAGGGTGTTGCGCCACCTAGTATGCGTCTCTCTCACTATCTTTGCTGTACCTGCGGGCGCACTTCTGCCGCAGAACGCCTCGCGAGTTCTGTGGGATACGACGACCGTGCGTGCATACGACGGACGTACACTCGCAGCTGACCTCGTCCGGATTTCTGTACCCGAGAGCCGGACACGGTCCGGACGGACAATCACCATCGCCGCGGAGCGGCTCGCTACCACCAGCGCCCACCCTGGCAATCCGATCGTATTTCTGATGGGCGGCCCGGGCATCCCTGGCACTGTGATGACGCCCATTCCACCGTATTTCACGCTCTTCCAGCGGTTACGCGAGCTGGGAGATGTCATCATTATCGATCAGCGGGGCTTGGGGCGTTCAGAGCCGGTTCTCGACTGCCCGTTCGAGGCAACCTTACCAGTTAGCGCATTCCTCAGGACAGAAGGACTTGTCTCCGCCATCCGCAGTCAGGTTGGTTCCTGCGCTGCGCACTGGCGCGCGCAAGGCTCAGATCCCACCGCGTACAACTCGCTCGAGAGCGCGGACGACGTCGACGATCTTCGCCAGGCTCTTGGGGTGGAGAAGATCGACATAGTCGCTTTCAGCTACGGCACCCGACTCGCTCTTGCAATCGTCCAACGACACGGATCACACGTTGGCCGCCTCGTTTTGCAAGGAGTCAACGGTCCGGGTCTCGTGGTAAAGCGACCAGGACCCGTTGCTCGAAAGTTACGGCAGCTGAGCGAGCTCTTGAGGCAGGACTCGACGTGGCGTGGGCCAACCGACCTTCTGGCTACAGCGCGCACAGCCCGAAAACGACTCGACAGAGCGCCCACCACTGTAGCCGTCATCGACCGACACAGCGGACAGCCGGTGCAGCTACCGATCGGTCGCGACGGCTTCGACGCGATCGTCGCGCTGAATCTTGACGATGCGCGGCTCCCCGCGCTGATCACCTCGGTCGCAGCCGGAGATACCGGCGTCCTTACCCGCTTTGTGGAGGGGGCATGGAACGGCCTTAGCGGTGGAACAGTCGGTCTGATGGCTCGCGCCGTGAACTGCGCTGCGGACCGTCCACGTGCGCGCTGGCGGCTTGTCGAAAGAGAAAGTGTCGGAGCCCCCTTCGGTGCGCCGATCGATAATACCTTCCTGACGGATGACTTCTGTCGTGCGGCAGGCTTTTATACTCCCGCAGTCGAGTTTCGTCAACCGGTCCGTAGCTCCATTCCCGTGCTGATGCTCACCGGAACGCTGGACGCGACGAATCCAATCGAGAACGCGCTTGAGGTCGCACGCGGTCTTCCGAACGCGATCGTTCTCGAGATCGAGCATGCCGCGCACGAGGCGCTTCCAGTGCCAGATGTCCAGGATGTAGTCGTGCGATTCCTTAATGGTGCAGACGTGCGAGGGCATCGGCTTGTAGCCCCGACGCCGCACTTCACTAGCATCGAAGAGGCCTCGCGTCCGGCTTCGCAGCGCAGACGATGATCGTGGATTCGGCGAGAGACTTGGAGCCATTGAAGATCAGTGAGCTTCGGGTCTGACGGCTCGCCGTGACCGCGATTATATCATAGCCGAGCACAACAAGGAGCGGAGATGGACCCGAAGCGCACGGCCGTCGTACTCATCGAGTACCAGAACGATTTCACCTCCGAAGGCGGCACGCTCCACGACGCCGTCAAGCCAGTGATGACCTCGACCAACATGCTCGCCAACACGTTGGAGATGGTGAAGAAGGCGCGGGAGCTTGGCGCCACGATCGTACACGCGCCAATCACCTTCACCAACGACTATCACGAGCTGACGCCGGAGCCCTACGGAATCCTCAAGGGCGTCGTCGATTCGAAATCGTTCAGAAAGGGCACCTGGGGATCCGAGATCGTCGACGAGCTGAAGCCCCAACCGCAGGACATCGTCGTCGAGGGAAAACGCGGGCTCGATGGTTTCGCGAGCACGAATCTCGATTTCGTTCTCCGCAGCCGTGGGATCACCAACATTGCCCTCGGTGGGTTTCTCACCAACTGCTGCGTCGAATCGACGATGCGAACCGGGTATGAGAAAGGCTACAACGTCATCACGCTCAAGGATTGCACCGCGACGCTGAGCGAGGAGGAGCAGCGCGCCGCCGTGGAAAAGAACTATCCGATGTTCTCCCGGCCGATGGACCACAACGAATTCATCGCGGAACTGGGCGGCAAGGAAACGAGTGCCGGAGCGAGGACGGGACGCGGCTACACCACTGACGCCGGCCAGCCCTCGGTGGAAGCCCCGGCTTAGTCTTCCGCCCTTGGCGCCACGCCCGGGGGCGCGACGTCCTCTTTGCAAGGGAGCACGATGTTTACGCACCGAAACACATCGCTCGCACTTCTGGCAGCCGTCGCCGCAGTGAGTTCGACGGGGTTCGCGCAAGCTCCTCCGGATCCGAAGGTGCTCATTGCAGCTCAACGAGAGGGAATGGCACCCCTCGCATACATGAACGGCGTGTGGAGAGGGCCTGCGACAGTAACCCTCCCTTCAGGTGAGATTCGCGCTGTCACGCAGACAGAGCGGATCGGGCCCTTCCTCGATGGCTCGGTGAAAGTGATCGAAGGCCGCGGCTACGAATCGGATGGCCGAGTCGGGTTCAACGCACTCGGAATCATTTCATACGATCCTGCCACCAAGACGTACAACTTTCGCTCGTACGGTCAGGGATTGCACGGCGATTTCGCCCTCACGCCGACGGCCGATGGTTATTTCTGGGAGATCCCGGCGGGCCCAATGACGATTCGGTACACGGCGGTCGTCAAAGACGGCAAATGGCGTGAAGTCGGTGACCGGATCGTGCCCAGCCGGGCACCGGTTCGCTTCTTCGAGATGAATCTCGTGCGGGTCGGAGACAGCGACTGGCCGGGCGCGGGAGCGATCAGCCCGAAGTAGGAAGCGTCATGCGAACGATGATGGCCTCGTCGCTCCTCTCCCTCTCGGTAGAGTAGAGAGCGAGCACACATACAGCGCCCGATCTGACTGCGTCACCCGACGTATGGGACGGTCGCAGTCGGCGCAGTAGCGTTGGGTTGTCCGGCCCCGGAATCGCCGCGGCCGGCGCCCACCTCCGTCCTGGGTATCAATGCCCCTCCTCCCCATCCTGCGCCGCATCATTCCGCCCGCCATCGCCCTCGTGCTCACCGCCTGCGCGGACTTAACTGGCCTGGACTTCGTCGGCGGGCATTTGACCAGCATCTCCGTCGAGCACGGCGCCGTCGTCGAGGTTGGTGATACGGTACGCCTGAGTGCCACGGGCAGCGTGGACGGGATCATCGGGATATTCAGCTACGACCGCCTCCTCGACGCCAGCTGGGCCATCTCAGACCCAACGATCGCACAGCTACAGCCGCTCCCGCTCCCCCCGCCCCAAGACTCTTCCACGCCGACACGAACTCTGGTCCGAGGCCGGCGACCGGGCACCGTGACCGTGACCGCAACTGCCCGCGGCCTAAGCGGTGGGGCACCCGTGCGGGTGATCCCTGTGGTCGCCACAATCCAGGTGCGGGCCAGCCGCGACACGCTCGCCGTCGGCGACACGATCGTCGTGACAACGGCAGTGCTCGACGCCGGCGGTGCGCCGATCCTGGGTGTGCCCCTTGCCTTCGACGTCGGAGGTGCGGCACAGCTCAATGGTCACGACGACACCAGTGCGCGCGTCGTCGCCATCGCCGCCGGGCCGGCAACCGTCTCGGTCCGCTTCCGCCGCGTAACGGGCGAAGCAGCGCTCGTCGTCGTCCCGCGCTCGCCCTAGCCCTGTGCTTCGGCATCGGGCTCTGGTTGCAACCGGTCGAAAACTGATCCCTCGTGTCGCGAGCATGGAAAGAGTTGTCGGGGGGGGCGTATCGTTTGCGCCGGGCTATTGACGCGCGCGAATGGACTGCATAGAGGTATCATCGACCTCCGGTAGTGGAACTCAAACTTCGATGGTAGACCCCCATGCGATTCGCGATGTGGGTGTTTCGGCTCGCCGGTATCTACGGCATCGTGACAGTTGCGCCGCTGTACTTTCTCGAAGGCGCCATCACACGAGCCACAGGTCCCATCAGCCATCCGGAATACTTCTATGGATTCGTGGGCCTCTGCCTCGCCTGGCAGATACTATTTCTGATGATATCGCGTGATCCTTCCCGCTGGCGTTCCGCGATGCCGATCGCAGTGCTCGAGAAGTTGAGCTTCAGCCTGCCGGTGCTCGCGCTCTACGTTGGGCAGCGCGTCGAGGTTTCGGTGGTGGGGTTCGCATCTGTGGATCTGGTGTGGGCTGCGCTTTTCGTGGCCGCGTTTCTCCGGACAAGGCCGTCCGCCCCGAAGTAGTAGGCCTGATCTTCAGCCGCGTGTAATCCGGCGTCCTACAAACGGGTTCGCGCGAATCCAACCGATTTCAGCCCGTTCGTCCGATCCCTCATAGCCCCCTCGCCGCGTAGAGTTCACGCCATCCGGAGACCGCTCGTCAGCGCCGCCGGACTGAAGCAGGGGAATGCCGACGGGAGCGCGGGTGCGCTCTTCGGACGGCCCCCATACACGGGAGAGTAGAGATGCACAGGATGAATTTGCTGGCGCTCGCGGCCGTAGCCGCGATTGCGGCCTGCAGCAATGATTCGGTTACCAACCCCGTTCCGGTGGCTCCGCAGGCGACATTGGTGACCGCCACAGGAAACATCGCGACAAAGGTGGACGACTTCCGGAATTTGCTTGGTCCATCGAACGGCGGGACCGCCGGAGAGCAGCCGACCGGCCGCCGGGAGATCACCTGGGATGGCGCCGGCGCCAATCCGTTCGACAACAAGAACAACTTCCCCCCCGACTTCTTCAACACCACGGTGAAATCGGGGGCAGTGTTCACTACCGACGGCACTGGATTCCGGAATGACTCCACCTTCTTTGCGGAGATCAACCCGGAGTACGCGGCGCAGTTCAACTTCTTCAGCGCCACCAAGATCTTCACGCCGATCGGCAGCAACGTGCTCGACCAGTCGTTCCAGGTTGCGGGCCAACCAACGCCTGCGGTAACCCGCGGATTCGGCATTGTGTTCAGTGACGTGGATCTCGCCGACAAGACCACCATTCAGCTTTTTGCGCAGGACGGTTCGAGTCTGGGCACATTCGCAGCGCCCGTGCGATCGGATGCCGGCGGCCTGTCGTTCATCGGCGTCACGTTCGACCAGCCGATCATCGCTCGCGTGCGCATCACGCTCGGCACAGGAGCGCTCGCGCCCAATGTTATTGATGTCACGGACGGCGGCACGGTGGACCTGGTGGTGTTGGACAATCTGATCTACGGGGAGCCGAAGAAGGCGTTCTAACCCCGGTCAAAGAGGGTCGGGGCGCAGAACTCGGCCCTCTTTGGCATCAGACAAGCGGGACCGTACCTTTCATTGGTACTTGCTAACTGAAGGGGAGAACTGCAACTGAATTGGCGGGAGGTGCCAGTAGCACAGTTACCAGTTTTTCAGTTCACTGCGCCCTGACTTTACTAAGGCGCGTCAAGGCAAGAGCAGGGCTTTTTCGGCGAGGGCGCGAACATGTCCATTCCGACCAGCATCGAGAATGAAAAACTACTCGAGCGATTTTTTTCTCAGTCGCTTGACGGATTCTTCTTCATGATGCTCGACGAGCCGGTGGAATGGGGAGACCATGTGCGCAAGGACCAGGTGCTCGATTACGTGTTCGAGCACCAGCGTATGACCAAGGTGAACTCCGCCATCGTGGCGCAGTTCAACGCATCAACCCCCGAGGAGCTTCTGGGAACGACTCCGGCGCAATTCTTTGCGCACGACCTGACAATGGCGAAGGCGCGATGGCGTGAGTTCTTCGACAAGGGCCATTTGCATACCGAGACCGACGAACGGCGCCTGGACGGCACCCCAATGCGCATCGAGGGCGACTATATGGTGATCTACGATGATCGTGGCCGCATCGCGGGTCACTTCGGCATCCAGCGCGATGTGACGGACCGGTATCTGGCCACCGAGCAGATCGCGGCCTCTCGCCAGCAGCTTCGGGCGCTGTCGTCGCGTCTCCAGAAAGTGCGTGAGGAAGAGCGCACCGAGATGGCGCGCGAAATCCACGACGAGCTCGGCCAGGCGCTGACCGGACTCAAGCTGGACATCTCCTGGATGAAGCACCGCCTTCCCCGCGATCACGAAATGATGGCGCAGTGCGCGTCGATCATCGAGCGTATCGACCAGACCGCGAACACCGTAAGGCGCCTCGCGACCAAGCTGCGGCCGAGTGTTTTGGACCAGCTCGGACTCGCGGCCGCGCTCGAGTGGCAGGGTCAGGAGTTTGGCGCGCGCACCGGCATCGAGGTGTCCATGGAGCTGTCGGCAGACGGAGCGCCGATTCCGGATGATCTGGGCAGCTCCGCGTTCCGGATCCTCCAGGAATCGCTCACCAACGTCGCCCGTCACGCCAAAGCAACCCGGGTTACGATTCGGCTGTCCCAGACTCCCACGCTCCTCACTCTCGAGATAGCGGACGACGGCGTGGGTTGTACCCCGCAATGCTTTGAGGGGACCAGGTCACTGGGACTGATCGGCATGAGGGAGCGCGCGCTGGCGTGTGGTGGGGAGTTGAGCATTGCCGGAGTGCGGGGTCGCGGCACCACCGTGTCGCTTCGCGTTCCTCTCGGCGCCGGAGCCGCGCGATGATCCGGCTCGCGATCGCCGACGACCACCCGATCGTGCGGGAAGGACTCCGCCGGATCGCGAGCGACGACGCCGGCATCTCGGTGACCGGGGAGGCGGCGACCGCGGCCGAATTGTTCCGTCTGCTCGCCGCGGCAGCCGTAGATGTCGTGCTGCTCGACGTGAGCATGCCGGGCGCCGCATTCGTTGACACGCTCCGGGAGTTGAGAGAGCGGCACCCGAGTGTCAAGGTGCTGGTGCTGAGCGCGCACCCCGAGGACCAGTGGGCGATGCGCGCGCTACGGTCCGGCGCGGCGGGCTATCTCACCAAGGATCACTCGCCCGAGCAGCTGGTGCAGGCCGTTCGGCGAGTGGCGCGAGGCGGCAAGTACGTGAGCGAGTCGATGGCCGAAAAACTGGCCGGCATGATGGACGACGGCAGGACGCGCGCGCCGCACGAACGCCTGAGTGATCGCGAGTTCGAGGTGCTGCGCGCGCTGGGCAGCGGCATGATGGTAAAGGACGTCGCCGCCCACCTGCGCCTCAGTGCCAAGACGGTGAGTACCTACCGCGCGCGGCTGCTGGAGAAGATGGGACTCAAGTCGAAGGCGGATCTGGTGCGGTACGTCGTCACGCACGAACTGCTCAAGTGACGAACGTCGGGACGCCACCGACTGGCGTGACGGCACAGGCAGTTGCTTGTGCCTTGATCAGCGCCAATGACGTCCCGACGCAGTAAAGCTGATAGTTAGCCGCGGGCCGCCGCTTCAAAAACAATTCCAGCGTCGACGTCGTCGCGCATCACAGTCGCTCTTATACGGGCGAGGTGGTGGTAACTATGTCGAACGGCGTGATCCTCGAGCACGAATTGGCACGTGAGCGGCGCATCGGAGTAGAGCGACACCCGAGCGGCCTGATCGAGCTCCTCGTCGTCCAGATCCCGGATTGCCGCTGCGGCTGCCGCGCTGTTGCGGCGAAGCAGATCGAGCGTTGCAGTTTTCTCGACTGCATCATGGTCCTTGGCATGGCCGGCATTCATCGCGTTGACGTCATCACCGGTCACGCCCTCAATTGGTTTTCCTCCGGCAATCGTTTGTGCCAGCTGGATCTCCAGCGGGTAGACGCTGGCGACGTGATGCACGATGACGCCGACCTTGCGTCCGTCGTGCGGGACGCGGGCTTCCCACTCCGCGTCTGTGAGAGTGCTCGCGAAGGCTTCAAGTGCGCGGGCTCCGTGTTCGAGTCGATCGGCAAGGGCGTTAGTACGTTCGTTCATTTTTCACCTGTGATTAGTGTGTAGTGATTCATATCAGGCAGCCATGTGCGCCTGACCTGACTTCGTCGGTTGCCAATCACCTTAGTTGAGCGGCAGCCGATCGGGCGTGGGCCAGAAGGCCACGCTCCAGAACAGCACGTATCCCGTTAGCTCGATCCGGACGCTTGGCGGTGGCGCGCCCGTTACGCCGAGCGATGAGCTCGGAAACTTCTCGAGAGCTCCGCTTCCGCCCATGACCCACAAGCTCCCCTCGGCGTCGAACGCCAGGCCCGAAGGAATGGTCAGCGAGCCTGCGTTCGACGAAAGGACGACGTGAGGAACGGGAGATCCTGTTGCGGTCAACTGCGCGGGGCTGAACGAAGCGATGGTCTGATTGCCAACGTTGCCGACCCACAGATTCCCGTCGGCATCGAAGGCGATCCCGGCCGGATTCATCAGAGAAGTGGCAATGGCGGCGAGGACGACTCGCGGAGCGAGGAACCCCGACGTGGCAAGCTGGTCCTCGCTGAAGCTGGCAACTTTGTTCCGGCGAATGTCGGACACCCAGAGTGAACCGGCTGCATCGAAGGCCAGCGCAGCCGGCTTGCCGAGCCCGGATATGGTCACAGCGGGGATTGGGGACCCGCTCGACGTCAGCTGCGCTGGATCGAACCGCACGATGGTTCCATTACCGGAGTTGGCGACCCACAGCCGGTGCTGTTTGTCGAACGCAAGACCGCTCGGTGCGCTGAGCGATCCGTTGGTCGATGAGATCACTATGGCCGCGGAGGCCGACCCCGAGTGGACAAGCGAGGTGGGAGCAAAAGCGACCAACATGGAATCGTCCTGACTGGTGACCCACATGGCTCCGTCGACGTCGAACGCGATGCCGTTCAGGTCAAAGAGTTCAGCGCTCGGCGTGGCGATTGCCGTGGCCGGCGTCTGGTCTCCGCTCGTGAGCAGCTGAGTCGGCGCGAGACGGAGGATTGCCGGGCTGCTTCCGCTCGATGTCCAGAGCCCTTCCTGGATCGAGGGGCTCGGGGCGGGTGAGGGGTATGGCGTAGTGGAGTCGTAGCCGCCGCAGCCGAGCGCAACGGTGAACGCGGCGACGAACGTAGACTGTCGAGCAATGGTGAAGCCTATCATGTCAGTGCTCCAGTGAGCGATAAGGATTTGTTGGGCGAGTTGTTGTTCTGGAAGACCTGTTGGTCTTCGCGGTTGCGTCGCCGGGAAAGAAATATCCAACTGCCACGCCGACGATCATCGAGACGACGACCCACTGCGTCTGAGTTCCGGCGCAGTCCGGTGGGAGCCGGCCTTAGCGCAGCCGTCCCTGAGATTTCGGTATTCATTGTTCGCGTTGGTGGTCTCGTCGTAACGACGCAGAATACCAACACGCATTGGGCCCCGCAGTCAGGCCATAGGGAGGTGTCCGGTCAGCGTTTCAATACACTGAATGTCAGCCGGAGTCCTACATCTATCAGGTCAACCGACGTAAGGCAGGGCGTTCAAGTACGTCACGCGGGCCTGATGATTACTACGTCAGGCACGTCCTCTAATTTGCCGCCGCGGTCCGCGCGATCCACTCGTTCATCCGCTGCTCCAGCACGTCCATCGGCAGCGCCCCCGCGCCGATCACCTCGTCATGAAACGCGCTCAACGAGAACTTGTCGCCAAGTTTTTGACGCGCGTTCTCACGAAGCCGCAGAATGGTCAGCTGACCAACCTTGTAAGCGAGCGCCTGCGCCGGCCACGCGATGTATCGGTCGGTCTCTGACTGAATGCCCGCTTCGTTGATGCTCGAGTGGTCGCGGAAGAACGCCAATACCTGATCGCGCGTCCAATGCTCCCTGCCGTGAATTCCCGTATCGACTACCAGGCGAATCGCGCGCAGCATCTCGTCGTCGAGCCGTCCGTAGTCGTTGTAGGGATTCTGATAGAAACCGATCTCCTTCCCCAGCCTCTCGGAGTAAAGCGCCCACCCTTCCTGGAAAGCCGTGTAGTTCGCCTGCTGGCGAAACGGAGGCAGCTCTCGAAGCTCCTGCGCGATCGAAATCTGCATGTGGTGGCCAGGGATTCCCTCGTGATACGCCGTCGACTCGTTGTTGATCGTCAGCTGGTTCGCGAAGTCATACGTATTCACGAACACGTGGCCGGGCCGGGAGCCGTCCGGCGTTCCCTGATTGTAGGAAGTCGAGGCTTCTTTTTCACGGAACGGCTCGATCGGCATCACCTCGAGCTTGGCCTTCGGCAATCTTCCGAACAATGTCGGCAGCTTGGCGGTCATCTGATCGACATAGTGCCGGTACTCCTCCAGGATCTGCTCCCGTGATTTCGGGTGCAGTGCCGGGATTTTCGGAATTGAATCACGCAGCGCCTTCACCGTTGCGAAGCCAAGCTTCTTCGCGATTACGAGCTGATCGGCCTCGATGCGGGCGACCTCACGCAGGCCCAGCGCGTGGATTTCGTCCGGCGTCATGTTCGTTGTCGTTGACCGCTTGACTGCGAACGCATAACGCGCCGTGCCGTTCGGGAGCGCCCAGATTCCGATGTCTGTGCGCCCGTGCGGCGCGTACTCGTCGCTCACGAATGCCGTGAACTTGTGGTACGCGGGAAGAACGCTGTCGCGGAGCGCCGACAGAACTTCGTCACGGAGACGCTGCTGATCGGCAGCGGAGAATTCCTTCGGAAACTTGGTAGTCGGAATCGCGAACGGTGAGTCTTCCGGCTTCTGCGTCGCCAGATCGTTCGCCTGCTTCGCCGCTTGCACCAGCAGTATCTTCGGCGGCATCAGACCTTCGGCCATTCCCTTGCGCATCTGCACTGTCACTTGCCGGAAAGCCCGCGGCAGCTGTTCGAGACGCGCGATGTAATCGTCGTAATCCTTGACGGTTTCGAATGAGAGCGAGGTCACGAGCTGCGGCGCGTCGATGTGGATCCCGTTCATCTGGTTGACGGGCATCTCCCACTCCGTGAACTTCGCGGCATCGAGAGTCTCGCGAAGATTCCGCACCATCAGATCGCGATTGAGCTTCTCCTGTTCGGGAAAACCGGTGGCATCGACGGCCGCGAACTTCACCAGGAAAACGCGATTTTGCGCGAGGTCACGATCGATTGCCGCCTGCGAGAAATCGCTGAGCTTGTCGTTGTAGCGCTTGTCACCGAGTATCGATGCGAATTCGGGCGAAGTACGGAGCACGTACTCCCATTGTTCGTTGAG
>JBGPHO010000040.1:0-13938 GCA_041484425.1 Gemmatimonadaceae bacterium | reverse complement strand
CTCCGCTTACGGGAACGATGCTGTTCTCCGTCCACGCGTCGAGCCCGGGAAAATATTCTTCATACTCGATTACCCTCGCTTCGCGCACGGCGCGCCTCGTCTCCGCCTCGAACCTCGTGTCACTCAACTGTGGCATGACGTCCCACAGCACTTTGCCCATCACCTGCGAGGCATCGATCCCGATCGCCGCAAGACTCCGCGCGCCGCTCGGGTTCACGTATCGCCACCGCCACTCGGAATCGAAGACGTTGGCGGCGTCGGGAAGATTCTCGAGCACTCGCTCGAGACGAAGCCGCGCGCTTTCCGCCGCGTCGCGCGCCTGCTCTGCCGTGCGGGTGGTCAGACTGAGCGCATCATTGGTCGATCGGAGGTCCTCGGCGGTGGCCTCGAGCTCCGCAGCCTGCGATTCCAGTTCGACCGCCTGCATCTCGAGCTGCTCCGATTGGTGCTCGAGATCCTGGTTGACGTCCCTGAGTGCGGTGTTCGCGCTGTCACGCTCCTTCAGAGCACGCGCGAAGGCGAGATTGACGAAGGTGCTGATCAGCAATGCGATGATTCCGGCCGCGCCAACAGCGAGCGAGGCGCTGCGCGCGCTCCGTTGTTCGGCGAGCCGCCGCTGGGCGAGCACGGTTTTCTCCTGCGTCTGCAGATCCGACACGAGCGAGCGCAAGTGATCCATTTTCTGCTTTCCAGCGAGCAGGCGGGTGGGGTTCGTTGCCCCGCTCGCTGTGCCCAGGCGGCGCAGCTTGATCGCGGTATCCAGAAGTGCGAAACGCTCGGGAATGAGAGCATCTATGGTATCGATCCGAGCGGTCTGTGCCGGCTCTCCTCGCACAAACTGTCGCAATGAATCGAGGGAGCGCGCGATGTCGGCGCGAGCCCCGACGTAGGGCTCGAGAAACGCCTCATTTCCCGTCAGAAGGTAGGCTCGCTGTCCGGTCTCCGCGTCAACCGCACGCGTGAGGAGAGCGTCGGAGACTTCGATGACTTCGTGGCTTCGTCCCACCGACTGCACGTCGGACACCACGGTCCGCGCTCGCTCGTACGCGAGCGCGCCGACCAGCAGAACCAGAACTGCCGGGACCAGCGACAGAACACGACGCTGCGCTGTTCCGGAAAGTCTGAGGTCCAAGCGGGATTTCTCTCCTGTGAATCGTGACGCGTTGACTCGCGATCTCTATCAAGATCGGGCGACAAAAAGCGAATCATCGGCTACTTTCGGGCCACGGCGCCCGGAGAACCGATAAGGGGCCGGTTTTTTGCTTGATCGCCCACATGCTGTTGTTCGAATCCCCAGCGGTCACCCCGCGCTTGCACGAATGGAGGGAATCAGAGTGAAGGCGGTTGATTTCGGGCGTCCAATCAACGCCATCGCGCTTCTTTGCACACTGACGGCGTGCGCCGCGCGCGCACACATCGACGCCAGGAATCCGGCTCTCACGCTCGCGCCGACGTGCGCCGACGCGGTTCCGGTTTATTCGAGCAGCGCCGACGTGCCCTACGACTACTACGAAGTCGCACTTATCACAGCCGAGGGCAACTCGGTTTACACAGGCAACGGTGATGTGCTCAAATCGGTGCGCAATCAGGCGGCGAGAGTCGGCGCGAATGGCGTTGTCATCGATTCACTCCGCGCGACGCACGCTACCGTCAAGATTCTCGGCGCCGTCGTTGGCGGCAACGACGCAGAGCGGAAGGCGCGTGCCGTCGCGATATGGATGCCGAGCGACACCGCCCGCGTGCGCGAAGCGTGCAACGGAAAGTGACAGCGGTCGCGTGGCTTTCGGTGATTGCCGCGACCGGCTGCAAGGACAGCCCATGGACTCCCATGGGGGCTGCGGAGGTAGTGCTCTCGGAGATAAAACTCGGGGGCGCGGCTGAAGTCTCCAAGCGAATCGATTCCGACGAGAATTTTGGGCGCACAGTGATGAGCGGCATTGCAACGGGGGATAGTCTGTGGCTCCAGGTCGCCGACAAGCTTACTCCTGCTTCCGCTGCCGCCGAGGCCACGATGTCCATTGCGCTTGCCTCCGCCCTGCTGCACTCGCCCGACAAAGTTCTGGCGCTCGTCGGCGAGAAATATGGTGTTGAGGAGGTGTGTGGGATCCCGTTTCTCAAGGCCGATTCCGCTCTCGTGACCACCTACCATGATGAGGCGATCGCCGCGCTCACCCGGTTGCGGACGGTCTCGTTGACTCCCGCGCGCGATGCCTGTCGCGCCGCTCTCGACGATGCGCGCGACCGCCGGCTCGAGCGAATCAACCCGTCGTACGTAGTGAAGAACAAGCCGGTGGCGCCCCCCAGCAGGCCCCGTAGGAAGACGGTCAAGCCACCCCAAACCGTTACCCCGCAAGACACTAGCTCGTCCCGTTGACGCGCGAACAACATCCCGACTCTCGGGTACGACTTCGCTGCGAAACCGGAATTTGCGTCTGAACGGCGGCCGAGCCGCCCGCTCCGGATGCGTCCACAAACCAGGAGTTGCTTTGAGGCATTCATTTATTGCGGCAGCCCTAGCTGGAGCCGCGCTGGTGTCGTTCGAGGCGCGCGCGCAATCGATCACGCCGAAGGAGGTGCAGTTTGGAGTGGCCGCTGGAGCGGCGCTCCCGATGAGCGACCTGTCTAACGCAGTGAACACGGGATTCAATGGTACGGTGACACTCGGGTTTCATCCGTCGATGATTCCACTCGGAGTCCGGATTGACGGCGCCTACAACAGCTTCGGCGCGAAGGGTGGTGGGGCCAACGTCCACTTCACCAGCGTGACTGGCAACCTCGTGTACAGCATCCCCTCGGAGTCCGTCACACCTTACCTGATCGGTGGCGCGGGCTGGTACAACGCAGCGATCACCATCGCAGGATTCGGAACGGGCTCGGACAACCACTTCGGTTGGAACATCGGTGGCGGCATCAAGATGCCACTAAGTGGGTTCGATACGTTCCTCGAGGCCCGCTACAACCAGGTGCAGGTCACCAATGGATCGCTGAAGTTCATTCCGATCACGTTCGGGGTGATGTTCTAAGGGCTTCCCCCCAACGTGGTTCGAAAACAAGCGGGAGAGGGCTAACAGCTCTCTCCCGTTTTCTTTTTTGCTCCATTGCAACTGTACGCCCGATTGAGCGATACTCCATGTAGACTCATTTTTCGTCCTCGTGGGTCGTCGGTTGAACCTGGAGCTGAATGCGCATTCTCGTAGTCGATGACGACCGCGCGTTACTGAAGCTGATCGCCCGCGTGCTCCGCGACGAGGCGTACGCGGTGGACACAGCGTCTACCGGCGAGGAGGCGCGAACGCTCGCACTCGTGAATGAGTACGACGGCATAATCCTCGATCTCCAGCTGGGGGACCGTCACGGGTTCGAGATTCTCCAGGAGCTGAGGCGGAACGGACGCCCCACTCCCGTGCTCCTCTATTCAGGGCGCGCCGACACCGAAACGATTGTCCGCGGCCTGGACGCCGGGGCTGACGACTACGTAGTCAAGCCGGTCTCGAACGAGGAGCTGCGGGCACGCGTGCGCACTCTCGTTCGTAGAGGAGCGGGAAGCTCCCGCGTCGGCGAGCAGGCCAACGTGGGCAATCTCACGCTCAATCGGCTGACGCGCCGCGTGACGTGCCACGGCGAAGACGTGAGCCTCACGTCCATGGAGCTGAAGCTCCTCGAGCACCTGATGCTCCGGACCGGCGAGACGGTCACGAGGAGTGAGCTGCACGACAAAGTCTGGGACATGCACTTCGATCCCAGCTCGAATGTCATCGATGCCCACGTCGCCCGATTGAGGAAGAAACTGCAGAAGTCCGGGGCATCCGCCGCCATTACAACCCGTCGCGGGCTCGGCTTCGTGCTCGACTCCGTAACTCATTCTTCCGCAACCACTTAAGCCAAAAGGAACAGTGACAGGATAGTCATAGTCGCGTAACAAAACCGTCACGGAGGGGGGTGCATATTGTGCCATAAGAAATCACCCTGGATGAGCTCCGGCTCACCCATTCGCAGAGGCCTCGTTAAATGGTTCGACTTCGCGGGATGTGGACTGGACTCGTACTTGGAAGCGCGCTCATCTCGAGCGTGGCAGTCTCTCAGCAGTCCTCGGTCAGCCTCATCCACGTAGTCACAGTCACTGTTCCCCCGCGCGTGAAGGTCCAGGTGAGCAACCTCGCCGCGGCGGCTCCGAGTGCCGTCAGCGGTTCCTCCATTCAGTCCACGACCAATGGTCTCGCGCTGAGCATACGCGCCACGCAGTCGTGGGCACTCTCGATCGGTTCAGCGGGCAAGTCAAAGCTCAAGTGGTCGCATGATCAGACCTCGGGCTTTGCCAAGATGGGCGGACGCGATGCGATCGTCGCCTCGGGCACGAGTGCTCAGGCCGCTACCGCCGCCACCGTCTTCTTCCGCAACGCAGCTGCGAATGGGTCTTCAGATGCCAGCAGCACAGCAGGATCAGATACGGTAATGCTGTCCGTAGCTGCGCAGTAAGATCGGAATGGATGCAGGTGGCTTGCTCCGAGCTTCCACCGGCCCACCCATCGAGATCTGGTTCGCTTTCATGAACTCCAAGAAAAAAACGCACCCTGGGTCGGGGTGCGTTTTTCTTGTGGGTAAAAAGCGACTGCTAACGCGTGAAGAACGAGAGGCCGATCAGGACGCCGATCAGGTTGGATCCGCCGCCGCTGAAACCATGCGCGTAGTTGGCTTCCATGCGCGTCGCGAGGCGGCGATCCGCGAAAGGTAGTTTGAGCCCGAACCCGACGCCGGCGTATCCGCTGTTGTTGTTCCCACCTGCGCCCGACACGTTGAGGCCGGAAACCCCCAGGAAGGGACGCAAGTAAAGACCCTTGCCGACGCGATCGCCGGCAGGCTGAAATAGCAGGCCGGCTTCCATAGAGTACGCCGTAACCGAAGCCCCGCCCCCACTCACGGAATTGATGCTGACCCGTGGCTCGATCTCGACGTTGTCGTTCAGGAAGTAGCCGAGTCGGAATACCTGCGTGGGAAGCGAAACGGTGGTGGTGTTCGGATTGTCGAGCCCAAAGGTTACCCCGCCGTCGATTCCGAGCTCGATCGGCCCGGAACCGCGGTGAGATGCGCGCTGCGCTTCCGCTGCGGTTGCGGTCAGCGCCAGTGCGAGCGCGCCGAGGATCAAAAGTCTTTTCATCATGAGAGAGGGGGAAGAGATGGAATGTGTCGGACGGTTCGATCCGTTCGATGTCTCGGGTTTCTGACGATCGGCCCGCCCGGATTATCACAAATCCGCCAAGGCCGGCGCGGGCAGTTTTCGACGACCTCACATTCGTTACTCGCCAAAGGCTGACTCGTCGTTTTGACGGTGAGAGTTGACAGCGCTCTTCTGTGGCGGTCGAAAAGGCCGTGGCACGGCGCAGGAACCCTCCCGTAAACCAGATCAGCGTTCAACCAAGCCAGGCTCACTGGCCCGGTTCGGCGCATTCTTGAACAAGGAGAAGCTTTGAAGCGTTCACTGTTCCTCGCGATCGCAACGATCGCACTCGTCGCAGCCCCGCGCGTCTCGAATGCGCAGCTCGGCGTACTGAAGCCGTTCAGCCTTGGTATTGCTGGCGGCGCTGCTCAGCCCATGAGCGACCTGAAGACCAGCACCGATATCGGTTACAACGGTACCGTTGCAATGGCCATCAACCTGCCGTTCATCCCGGTTGGTCTGCGCGTCGATGGTGCGTACAACCAGTTTGGTCAGAAGGCGGGTGTTCCTGCCAAGCTCCACGTCATGAGCGCGACGGGTAACGTCGTGTGGCGCCTGCCGAGCATCGGCATCTCGCCGTACCTGATCGGTGGCGCTGGACTCTATTCGACCGCCGCGACTGTAACTGGCGCTGC
The DNA here is from genome assembly GCA_041484425.1 of Gemmatimonadaceae bacterium. Taxonomy (GTDB): domain Bacteria; phylum Gemmatimonadota; class Gemmatimonadetes; order Gemmatimonadales; family Gemmatimonadaceae; genus UBA4720. The sequence goes on along the minus strand of JBGPHO010000040.1, from coordinate 8,088 downwards.
CAGCCAGACTGACAACCACCTCGGCTGGAACGCCGGCGCTGGTATCAATCTTCCGCTGGGTGTATTCCATGCGTTCGTCGAGGCGCGTTACAACCGCGTCACCACGAGTACCGGCTCGATGGAGTTCGTGCCGGTCACGCTCGGAATCATGTTCTAAAGCAGGTCGGCTCGAGGTCTGAGCCGCGTAGCAGGAAAAAGGGGGAGGGCTAATTGCCCTCCCCCTTTTTCGTTCGGCGCCATCGAATCCCTCGACCAATTGAACTGGTGAAGTCGAACCTGTGAGCCGTTGAGATAGATGGCGTAGAACCGCCTGAAACCTCTGCTCCGGAGGCTGTTGAACCTGTTCATCATTGCTGCGCAGATTGTTCCGCGGCGTGACCGCTCTATCTTTGAATTCAATGAGAAAGCTCCGAGGGATGGTCATGCTGGCCTCCGCAGCTCTTCCGGCATGCTCGCGCTCCGGTTCCGAGAACGCCGGATCGGCTTCGTCGACCGCGACCACATCTGGCGTTGTGAGTGGATCCGGCGCAGCGGTCGGGACTACTCGTACGCCGACGGGGGCTGGCTGTCCTCGCACCGGCAAGTGGGCGCTCTGCAGCGTCGAGATGCGACTCGGGCAAGCAGGCTTCGTAGTGAGACGAGTCAACGATGCTCCCCACCGTGCGGGCTTCAATGTCGCACCGGCCGCGTACATCCTCGGACGGTCGCGCCTCGAGGTGTTCATATATCCGGACGAGTCGGCGCTTGCAGGCGATTTGGCAAGGATCGATACCGTTTCAGCGGCACCGCGCGGCACGCCGAATCCGTGGCCTGCTTTTACCCCGACCTTTGTGCGCTCCGGAAATCTCGCTGCCGTCTTCCTAACCGATAACGCGACCCAGGCGGAGCGACTGACTCTAGCCCTCACCGCGGGTGCGCCGCAGCGCTGATGTCCAACCCCCATCTGATAGGGCCGCCCCAGGTATCAACACCGGCGCATCTGAAGCGCTCGGGCGGCCGAGCCCGGGGCCTGCCGGACGATCTCCTCAAGGAGGCATCGCTCCGGCTCGGAGTAATGTCGGTCCTCTTCGCGGGGCTCTGGGTTGTTGGCGTGGCCGCTGGCCATCTCGCGGCGCACGCGATCTACCCGGATAGTCGGCGCTGGCTGCAGTTCGACATCGGTGACGGGATTGCCCTCGGGAGCGTGGTCCTTTCACTGGCGCTCTTCGTCTACACCAGGACCCGCAACAGAGACCCTCGGTTCGTCCTCGATCTGGGCCTGATTTACATGATTGCCACGGCGCTCGCCCTTGCCCTCATGTTTCACCTTGGCGGAGTGCCAGCGAGCGGAACCGTGCTTCCCGAGATTTCCTGGGTGGGGGCGGTCGTGCTGATGTTCGCGGCAATCGTGCCGACGACACAGAAGAAGATGCTGATAGCGGGCTTTATCGCCGCGTCGATGAATCCGCTCGCTATGCTGATCTCGAAAGCTCAGGGTGGATGGGATTTCGGGCCGGCGAGCCGAGCGCTGCTGATGCACTATCCGGACTACATACTCGTTGGCGCGGCTGTCGTCATCACACACGTCGTGACGAAACTTGGCCAGCAGGTCACCAGGGCGCGCGAGCTGGGCAGCTACCAGCTCGGAGAGTTGCTGGGCCGCGGGGGAATGGGCGAAGTCTATAAGGCTACGCATCGCATGCTCGCTCGACCGGCCGCGATAAAGCTGATACGTCCGGAGATGCTCGGCGCCGTCGACGACGAAGCGGCAAGGCTCGCCGTCACCCGCTTTCGTCGCGAGGCGGAGGCCGCTGCAAATTTGCGATCGCAGCACACGGTGGAGCTCTACGATTTCGGTGTAACGGAAGACGGAACGCTTTATCTCGTGATGGAATTTCTGGATGGCATGGACCTCGAGTCGCTGGTCCGCGAGAACGGCCCGCTGCCAGCCGGCCGCGTGATCCATATCCTCAGGCAGGTGTGCGATTCCCTGGAGGAAGCGCACAGTCGCGGGCTCGTGCACAGGGATATCAAGCCGGCCAACATCCATCTGGGGTTGGTCGGACTCACGCACGACTTCGTGAAGGTGCTCGACTTCGGGCTGGTGAAGGAGGTCTCAAATATGAGTGTCGAGACCTCGATGGCGACCATCCCCGGTCAGATGGCGCTGGGCACGCCCGCGTATATGGCACCCGAGATGGCTCTCGGCGAACGGGTCGATGGGCGCGCTGACATCTATGCACTGGGCTGCGTCGCCTATTACCTGCTCACCGGACAGCTCGTCTTCGAAGCCGACAAGGCGTTTCAAATGATCGCCAAGCATTTGCAGGCTGCGCCCGTTCCTCCGTCGCAGCGAACCGACCAGCCCGTATCGATCGAGCTCGAGCATCTGATACTGAAGTGCCTCGCCAAGGATGCCAGGGACCGCCCGCAGAGTGCGGCGCAACTCGTCAAGGATCTCGAGAGGATTCCGGCGGGGGCCTGGGGCGAGGAGCAGGCAAAGGAGTGGTGGACCACCCATCGTTCCGTTGAGCAACTGGCGGCGATGTCATCGGCCAGTTTTTCGACCGGCGTCGAGAGTCCCACACCGTTGACGATACTGCACCAATAATCTGCGGACCAGGTACTCTTCTTAGCCATCGATTCTGGACAAGATTCGGCCCCGACAACAGAATTCAGCTCCCACTTACTGGAGCTACTCAGATGCCGGTCCGCATTTACTCCGCCGCCCTCGCCGCAGCGTTGGCGCTGCTGCCGAGAGCGACGACAGCACAGCAGGCAAACCCGGTTGCGGACGCATTTCGTGAAAACGCGAGCCAGTCCGCCAAGAACCTGATTGCGGCTGCGGAGGAATTTCCGGCCGACAAGTTTGCGTATAAGCCGACCGCGCCGCAGATGAGCGTCGGCGACATCGCGGTTCATCTCGCTCAGGGGAATGACTATCTCTGTGGAACCATCGGTGCGATGAAAGCGCCGATTCGAACCAAAGTTGCCGCGACCGATGGCAAAGAAGCGCTGGTCGCGCGGCTTCGTGAGACATTTGCCTTTTGTGACCAGGCGCTGGCGTCGCTGAACGACGCGAATCTCGGAGAGGCGCTTCCCTTCTTCGGCGGCCGCAAGATGTCGCGCGCCGCGGTCATGACCCTAACCACCGGCGATTGGGCTGACCATTACAGCCAGTACGCCAACTATCTTCGCCTCAACGGGATGGTGCCGCCGACCGCAAAAAAGCCGGCGATGTAGAACCGCAGTTACCCGCGGAGCGGCGTCTACCGGCGCTTTCGCGGTTTTTTGGAAACGGCGCGGGGCGGACCCTTTGCAGGCGGGTTACGCTCCGCGCCCGCGTTGGGAGCCGCTTTCGCGACAACATCGAGGTCCGGTTTTCCGATTGGCCCCGCTTCGTCGGCTGCAATCTCGCGCGGGGTCCGGTGCTGACTCACCGGATGCGGGTCGGCTTGAGTCGCTTCGCTGGGGTCGCTCATAGGCACTCCCGCGCTGACGGCGTCATTGTTCCGCATGCTCGCAGGTGCGCGCCCATGGGATCAGGTCCAATCGCGCAAACGGGATGTCTTTGCCCGTGTCCTCGCAGCGGCCAAACTTCTCGGGATTCTGGTAGAGGCGCTCGAGCGCGGCGTCGATCTCCGCGAGCTCGCGTGACACGCGTGTCGCGTTCGATGCGTCCAGCTCCTGCTGCATCGTGTCGGTGCCGAGGTCGGCCATGTGGAGCGGCATGGACGTCAGGTCACCCGAACGGTCCTGCTCATCTCCATCCGCGCTTTCGTCGACCGACCGGCTGAGCGTGCGGAGCGCCCGGGCGCGCTCGTCCATAAGACGCCGCTCGAGGTGTTTGCGCTGCGTTGCTGAAAGTGACATATCGCTTACCCATCCTATCGCTGCGGATGCGGCGCCGGCTTCTCCGGCGAGGTCCACACATCGGCCAGCTTGCGCCCTGCATTCATCATGCAAGCTGCCCGCCACGGCGCCGATCTTCTAGGAAGGTATCGCCGGTGCATACGGAGAATCATCAGTCGCGAGCACACTTGCAATCCCGACCGCATCCGAGGGCTCTGATGTTGTTGGAAGCACCAGCGTGAAAGTAGAGCCGATTCCCTCGGTGCTTTCAAGTGTCAGATCGCCGCGCATCGCGCGGGCGAGCTCCCTGCTGATCGAGAGTCCGAGACCGACGCCCTGCTGCGTTGCCGTCGTCAGGTGTCTGTCTATCTGGACGAACGGCTCGAAGACGCGGTCGATGTCGACCGCACGGACGCCGACGCCTGTGTCGGTCACGCGCACTCGGACGACGCTCGCGTCGCCATCGCAGGTGACGCCAATACTGCCGCCCGCGAGCGTGAACTTGATCGCGTTGGTGATGAGATTGAGCAGGATCTGCTGGAATCGCTCGGCGTCAGCCGCGACGACCACTTCGCGCTCGCAAGGAGTGACCGTGAGCGTCACAGCTTTCGCCTTCGCCTGCAGGGCGCAAAGTCCATCAACCTCGGCAAGCACCGGGTTAACCGGGATCGAGATCACGTTAAGCGGCCGCGCTCCTTCGAGCCTCGCAATCGTAAGAATGTCGTTGATCAGTCGGAGCAGATACGCGGCCGCTCGTTTGATCCGGCCGAGGTCCTTGATCTGTTCCGGATTGACCACGCCGCGAATTCCGAGCTCCAGTATCTCCGTGTAGCCTGAAATGGCGTTGAGCGGAGTGCGCAGCTCGTAACTCATCGCGCGCAGGAACACCGTCTTCGCGTTGTTCGCGTGCTCCGCCATCAGCCGCGCGTCGCCCGCTTCCGCAAGCGCCGACGCCGCGGCAATGCGAAGCCTCACGCGATCCAGTGCCTGCGCGCAATAGCGCGAGACCGTGTCGGCAAAATGTCTGTCGAGAAGAGTGAACGTGCGAGGACCGGCGAATCCGAACGCCAGCGCGCCGACCGCCTGGCCGGCGATCCCGAGAGGAAGAAAGATCCACGCGCCGCGGGAAGCGACCTTGCTGACGTTCTCGAACGCCGGATACCGCGCAACCATCTCCTCGAACGATTCCAAATAGATGGGGTGGCATTTATCAACCGCTTCTGCGTATGGACCGAGTGACCTCGGAGGCTGCAGATACTTGAATGACCGCATGACCGGATCGAGTGATCCCGATTCGCGGAGGAGAGTCAGGTGCTCTCCGGCTTGCGCCGCGACCACCACTGCGCCGGAATCGCACTCGAGGGCGAGGATGGCTTCCCGGAGAACCGAATCAGCGACTTCGTCCTGCGTCACCGTGTTGCTCAGCGCAGCCGTGATGTTTTGCAAGCGGGCCAGTCGCGCCGTCGCGCCATCAGCGATCGCCTGCGCCGAAGCGATCTCCTTCGTGCGACGATCGAGCTGCGCGTTTACCGACTCGAGTGCCTGGAGCGCACCGCGCAACTTGTCCCCATAGGCCTTGATCCGTAACAGGTTTCGCACCCGGACGGATAATTCGGCACGGTCCACGGGCTTGGTGAGGAAATCCTCGGCTCCCGCACTAAGCCCGAGCATTCTTGCGTTGCGGTCGTCCAGAGCCGTGAGCATGATGACGGGAATGTTCTTCGTGGCGAAGTCGTTCTTGATCCTGGCCGTGATCTCGTACCCGTTCATGCCTGGCATCATGACATCGAGCAGGATCAGATCGGGCGGTTGCCGGGCCACCAGAGCAAGGGCTTCTTCGCCGTTGGCCGCGCTCAGCAGCACAAAGCCTTCCGGCTTGAGCATGACTTCCAGCAGTTCTCGATTGTGACGCTCATCATCCACAATCAGAACGCATGCCGGTTGTTGGGAGGTTTCGGTCGTCGGGTCCATTTTCAGGATCTGGGCGCCATCCTACACCGGCGCCTTCGTGAGCCGAGCCGCGACGGTTGCGAGGAATTCGCGGTACGCGAGGGGCTTGGCGATGTAGCCGTCACACCCTGCGGCGCGAATGCGCTCTTCGTCGCCCTTCATCGCCAGGGCGGTCAGCGCGATCACGGGAATGTCGCGCGTCGTCGCGTCCCCTTTGAGGACCGCGGTCGCCTGCAGGCCGTCCATCCCAGGCAGCTGGATGTCCATCAGAACAAGGTCCGGCTGCTCGGACCGTGCTAATGCCAGGCCGGCTTCCGCATCGGCGGCGCTAAGTACCGCGTAGCCCGCGGATCTGAGCAGGAACGTCGCCAGAGTCATGTTGGCGGGGTTGTCTTCTACCACCAGAACCGTCGCCATGTCAGGCTATCACGTGACGGCCTGCCATCGCCCTCCGAACTTCGGCAATAAAGCGCTCACGGTCGAAGTCCGCCTTCTCCATGATCGTCATCACATACCCGTTGAGTCGCTTGCGATCGTCAGGCGTGATGTGTTTGGCTGTGACCACGAGAATTGGTATGCTTGCCGTCCGCGGGTCTTCGTGCAGAGCCGCCACGACGTCGAAGCCGCTGACCTCAGGCATCATCAAGTCGAGCACAATCAAATCTGGAATCTCGCGGCGTGCGGCATCGATCGCCTCCTGGCCGCCGTAGGCACGAAGCACGGCGCTGGCCAGGCCAAGAACCCGAAGCGCGATTAGCTCCACCGCCTTCGGGTCGTCGTCAACCACGAGAATCTTGAGGGTCTCACCCTGTGTAAGCGGAAACAAACCAAGTCCGACGAGCGCTTCATATAATTCCTGGCGGGATATTGGCTTTTGCATGACGCCGGCTGCGCCCAGCGCGTAGCCCTTCTCAGGATCCGCAACTATCGAAATGATCACGACCGGAATGTGTTTGAGGGCCGGAGTCTGCTTGATTCGACCGAGGAATTCCCAGCCATCCATGTTCGGCAGCATGATGTCGAGCGTTATCAGCGCCAACGGCTGACGCGACGCGAGAACGAGCGCCGTCTCGGCGGTCGCGGCGTGCAGAACTACGAAGCCTTCGGCCTCGAGTTGCACTCGAATCAGATCAGCTGCCTTGAAGTCGTCTTCCACCACCAACGCGGTGAGCGCCCCCGGCAATGCCGTGACTGTCACCGCCGGGACGGGCCGCGCCGGTGTCAGCACCATTCCCTCCGCTGGCCGGAACGGCAGCCAGACGGTGAACCGCGAGCCTTTTCCCACTTCGCTTTCAACGGCGACTGCGCCACCGTGCAGGTCTGCGAGGAGCTTGACCATCGCGAGACCGAGTCCCGTGCCTTCGAACTTCCGCGCGAGGCCACTGTCGATCTGGCTGAACGGCTTGTATAACAGCTCCAATCCTTCCGGTGAGATGCCCATACCGCTGTCCGTGACAGTGATCTTGAGGAATTCCGTGAACTCGTTGTCGGCGAGCGGGAAGCTCCGGCCCATGCTGGATTCAGACAGCTGGCCGACCTCCTCTCGCAGGACGCGCGTCGCTCGCAAGGTGACCTCGCCGCGCTCGCTCGTGAACTTCACCGCATTCGAAAGCAGGTTGTAGACGATCTGTTTTACTTTGCGCGCGTCGCTGCGAATCGTACCGAGATGCTCGGGAGCATCCATCGTGAGATGGATGTTGCGAGCTGCGGCTTTCTCCCGGATGATCGAGAGGCTGTTTGCAAACAGCGAGGACACCTGCACTGGCTCCAGATCGAGCGTCATCTTGCCCGCTTCGATCTTGGACAGATCCAGGATGTCGTTGATCAGCGACAGCAGGTGCTTGCCGCTGCTGAAGATGTCCGTGAGGAAGCCGCGCTGTTGATCTGTCATTTCGCCAACGAGGCCATCGACGAGCACCTCGGAGAAGCCGATGATGGCGTTCAGCGGCGTTCTGAGCTCGTGTGACATGTTGGCGAGAAATTCCGACTTCATTCTGCTCGCCTCTTCCAGCTCGACGTTTTTCTGCTGCAGCCTTTGTTCGAACAGCTTGAGCTCAGTCACGTCACGCGCGGCGACAAACACCCCTTGAAGAATCCTGTCGCGGTCATGGAATGTGCTGGCGTTGTAGGACACGACCGTTAGCGTGCCATCTCTGGCGCGCGCGGTGAGCTCATAGTTGGTGACCTTGCCCTCGCTCAGCACCTGGTTGATACCGGCCTCGGCGCGGCTCGGGTCGGTGAAGTAGTTCTTGAACGGCGCGCCGATCAGCTCGTCGCGGGTGGCGCCCGTCAGACCCTCCATCTGCT
>JBGPHO010000039.1:0-13949 GCA_041484425.1 Gemmatimonadaceae bacterium | reverse complement strand
TACGGCGCGATTCGGCCACTTCGGACTGCACGACCTTGATGTTGAGCGAGTTGAAGGTGAGGCCGAGGTCGGTCAGCTCTCTCGAGCACGCCTTCCTTATGATCACCGCCAGCGGATCGTCGTCGTCCTCCATTCCCTCGAGCGCCACCGTCCCCACGTGCGTCATCGCGACCGGTTGGCTTGGCGCGAGCGCGGTGCTCTGACTGGAGCCGGCACCGAGGGCGGGCGCCTGAGCGCCGGCGTAGGGAGCCGTCTTGGCTGAGAAGAGCTGGTCGTGCGTCAGCAGGTTGATCGCGCGACGCGCGGAGCTGGAGAGCAGATCGATGAGAATGTTCTCCTGATCCGCCGCATCCTTGGAGAAGAAACGGTTCGCGGCGGTCTTGATCAGCGTGTCGGTGTCGCCGACCGAAACGATGGCGCTGGCGAGAATTCGCACCTTGATGGGCTGCGGAGTGCCGTTCCGATCGAGATCAGCGGTCTGGTCGGTGATGTCGAGGTCGACGTTGATCGCCTTGCTCGACAGCGTCGTGCCGGTCGTGAGCAGCGGGACTTCCTTGGACTTCCCGGGACCGCGGTAGATGATGGTGCTGCCCTGCAGCCAGCTCACCATCCGTATCGTTCCGGCGTCAACGTTGCGCAGGAACGAAGAAACTATGAGCGGAATTACACCAAGCACGCCGACAAGCACGGCGGCGACGATGATCAGCATTTGTGTCATGAGATTTGTCCCTTTAGTGACGGTCGGCTTCGCGCGACTCGGTCCCACCGAGACCGATGCGCGATACCGTACAACGATTGCGCGTATCGTCCACTTCTTCTATACGGACGATATCACCAGCGCGGATTCGAACGCCAGTTTCGCGTTCGCCAGGCAGCTGGGTACCGAGCACCTGTACGACTTCGCCGCCGAGCTCTAGCGCAATCAATCCATTGCCGTTGGCATCGAATCCAGTCACGGCCCGTCCCTCCGACATGAGTGCCGATTCGAGAGTCTGCGCCGGTTTGGATTCAAATCGAAAGAGTGAGTTGAAGAGCGGCCGGACTACGTACGCCTCGAATCCTATTCCCCCAAAAACTGCGATCGGAAGCGCGAGAACGGGTCCGACGAGCCGCTCCGCGATCAACCCGGTAGCGCCGAAGCCGACGAGAAAATTGAACAACACACGCGGAGAGAGCCACGACCAGACATTCGACTTCCAGCCATCCGGGCGAAGCTCGTGCGAGTGTTGGGGGCCGTGGACGTGCGCGTGACCGTGCGACGGAGCGATCGAGTGCACGTGCGGTACGCCGACGCCATGTGCTTCGTGGCCGCTGGTATCGTGGGTCTGATGCCCTCCGCTGTGGCTGCTCGTAAAGCCGAGGAAAGCCATCGCGGCCATACCGGCCGCGCCGAGTACCACGCAGAAGATGTAGAGGTCCATCTTATATTGGATGTTGCGAGAGTTACCTCTCCTGCGCAATCTAGGGGTAAATTGAGCCCGCAGATTGGCGTTCAACAAGGCGCAATAACGCGGACCGGGTTCGTGCCGCCTACACATTTCAGGTGCCAGCTTGCAATCACACCCTTATTTTCGCCCCGCTGCACGCGCTCTCAAGCTTTTCCTGTTGGTAGCGGCCGGCCCGTCCTGCGGCGGTAGCACCAGTGGACCGAGCGTCACAATGGTCGCGGCGGTGACCGTCAGCGCGCCGCTGAAGAGCATCGACGTCGGCAATACCGCACAGCTCTCCGCAGTCGCGTTCGACCAGACCGGTGCCCAGCTGATTGGCGTAACATTTCAATGGTTTTCTTCAGACAAGACGATCGCGACCGTGAGCAACACGGGGGTGGTGACGGGTGTCGCTGTCGGGTCCGCGAGAATTTCAGCTATGGCCGGCACGGTCTCTGGCTTTGCTGACGTCACCGTCGGTCCAATGATGACCACCCAGCTCACCGAAAAGCATATCGCCCGCGGATGAAGCCGTGAGCGCCGAACTCTCGCGGAGAAAGACACTCGTCTTTTCCGTGATAGCGGTTCTGTCGCCGCTCATGTTGCTGGCAGTGCTCGAGGTCGGTCTCCGCGCAGCGCACTACGGTGGCGAGACACCCCTCTTCGAATCGCCGGAAAAGTTGCACGGTCTCTATTTGGTGCCGGGGAGACGCGTCGGCGCGCGATATTTCCCTCGAGCAAAATCGCCCCCCTCTCCGCCGTTCGACGCTTTTCTCGTGCGCAAGCCAGTGCACGGAATCCGCATCTTCGTCATGGGGGAGTCCGCTGCGGCAGGTTTTCCGTATCCAGCGAACGGCGCCTTCTCGAACGTCCTGGCCAACGCGCTTCAGGATGTTCTGCCGAGTGACACGGTGGAGGTAGTCAACCTCGGCATCGCTGCGACAAACAGTTACACCATCGCCGATCTCGCGCCCGATGTAATTGCGCAGCGACCCGACGCGATACTGATCTACGCCGGACATAACGAGTACTACGGCGCGCTCGGAGCGGGATCCACGGAGACACTCGGCGCGGTGCCCGCTTTCGTTCGCTTGTACCTGAGGCTCCAGCGATTCAAGACATTCCTTCTCCTGCGAAATGTTGTCGGAATAGCGTTTGCTGCCGCGCACGGGGAATCGCCTTTCGTGACGCCGGATCCACATCCGAGCAGGATGGAAACCATCGTGCGCGATCAGCGCATTACTCTCGGAGGCAAGGTTTACGAGCGCGGCAAGCGACAGTTCGAGAGCAACCTGCTCGTTGCGCTCGGCGCGTTTCAGCGCGCTGGCGTGCCGGTATTCATCGGAAGCACGCCGAGCAATCTGCGAGACCAGAAGCCCTTCGGTTCCCTGGCATCGCCAGCGGGCAGCTCCGCTGCAACCGTGTTCGATTCCGCCCGCGCTGCGCTGTCGCGAGCCGAGATCGAGCGAGCTCGACTCCTGTTCGCGCGCGCTCGCGATCTTGACATTATACGTTTCCGCGCCCCGGGAGAGTTTCGGGAGATCATCAAGCGCGCCGCGACAAAGACCGGGGCGCACTACGTTCCGTCCGAAGAAGCGTTCGACTCAGCCGCCCGATACGGGATACCAGGCCAGGATCTCTTCCTGGAGCACGTCCACCCGAATGCCGGCGGATATCTTCTTCTCGGACGCACTTACTTCGAGGCGTTGCAGCGCGCGGGATTTCTGGAAAGAGCAGATCTCAGCCGGCTCGCCAGTTGGGACGAATACGCGCGCAGGATGGATCTCACAGCGCTAGACAACCGGATCGTTTATCACACGGTCAAAACGATCACAACCCGGTGGCCATTTCTTGCTGTGAACGCGCAACAGAATTATCGCGGCACGTACCAACCCACCGATTTCACGGACAGCCTGGCCTTCGCGGTATCGATGGGCGTGATGAAGTGGGCGCAAGCCAAGGTTGCGACAGCGCGACGATTCGAAGCTCGTGGTCAGGTCGACAGTGCCCTTGCGGAGTACGGCGGACTTATCCGGCGAGAGCCGCACTCAGAAGCAGGATATCGCCTCGCCGGCGCGGCTCTGCTCGACGCTAAGCAGCCGGCGCGCGCGCGCCCATTCCTGGAGAAATCGTACGCGATCGAGCCGACTCCATTTACCGCTTACGCGCTTGGCGTCCTCGCCAGACAATCGGGTGACGCGCAGCGCGCGATCGCGCTTCTGGAGCAATCGTTGTCGCTCTCTCCGAATACTCCGGCGACGTTGTACCAGCTCTCCATCACGTACGCAGTAGCGCATGACATGGGACACGCGCGCGCCACCGCGGCGCGACTGGCAATGGTAAGTCCACAGTATCCGGGCCTCGTGTCCCTCGCATCCGCTCTCGGAATGGGGCGCCAATGAGGCGCCGGCGGGATCCGGCGCGTGAATTCGCGTTTGTATTCGCCGTCCTTGCAGCGCTGATCGGGTTAGCGCCGTTAATTCACAGAGAAAGTCCACGTTTCACCGCGCTGGGCGTGACGATCATTCTCCTCATGATCGGGCTATTCGCTCCGCGAATTGTCAGTGTGCCGGCCCGCGCCTGGCTGGCTTTGGCGGCGCTTCTCAACCGCACAGTATCGGCGGTGGTCCTGGCGATCATTTATCTCGTCGTGATAACGCCGACGGGCCTATACAGGCGTTTTTCCGGGAAGGACGCGCTTCAGCGCAGATTCGATCCCACGGCGTCGACGTATTGGACAGACCGGGAGGAGCCGAGCCCGCGCGCAGAGACGCTTCCCCGCCAATACTGATCCGCACGGAATGAAAGTCCTTGGCATTTCCGCGTTCTATCACGACAGCGCCGCCGCGCTGATCGAGGACGGGCGGATCATCGCAGCGGCACAGGAAGAGCGCTTCAGCCGGCGACGGCATGACGCGCGATTTCCCTCCTCTGCTATCGCCTTCTGCCTGCAGTTTGCGCGAACGAAGGTCGAAGACGTCGACCTCGTCGTTTTTTACGAGAAACCGTATCTCAAGTTCGAGCGGTTGCTCGAGACATACGTCGGTTTCGCTCCGCGCGGTCTCGCATCCTTCGCGAAGGCAATGCCGCTCTGGGTCCACGAAAAGCTTTTTCTTCGCCGCTTCCTGGTGAAGGAGTTCAGTGAGCTTGCGGAGAAGATCGACTGGGATAGCCGGCTCATGTTCTCCGAGCACCATTACAGTCACGCTGCGAGCGCCTTTTTTCCCTCGCCCTTCAGTGAAGCAGCAATCCTTACCGTCGACGGCGTGGGCGAATGGGCGACGACATCGCTGGCACTCGGAAACGATACCCGGATAGAGATGTTGCGCGAGATCCGATTTCCCCATTCGCTGGGCCTTTTGTACAGCGCGTTCACTTACTATCTCGGCTTCAGAGTGAACTCGGGTGAGTACAAGGTGATGGGGCTCGCCCCGTATGGGAGCCCGACGTACCGCGACACGATCCTGGGGAAGCTGATCGATCTCAAGGATGACGGATCGTTTCGGCTCGACATGTCCTACTTCGACTACGCGACCGGGTTGCGAATGACAAATGACGCCTTCGCGGAGCTCTTCGGAGGCCCGCCCCGCAACCCGCAGGAGCCGCTCACTCAGCGCCACATGGACATCGCGGCATCGATCCAGTCCGTCCTCGATGAAGCGATGCTGCGCATTGCCCGCGATCTTGCCGCGCGTACCGGCCAGCACAAACTGTGCATGGCGGGAGGTGTCGCGCTCAACTGCGTCGCGAACGGAAAGCTGCTGGGGGCGGGCATCTTCTCGGACATCTGGATCCAGCCTGCGGCGGGAGATGCAGGCGGTGCCGTCGGCGCTGCGCTTGGCGCGTATCATCTCTTGCGGTCGGACGGGGTGCAACGAGTCGGGAGTGAGGCAGGACCCACAACGAATTTCGACGCTAGTGGTACAGCCAGGGCTGCATCCGCGAGCAAGAAGATGGACGCAATGAGCGGCTCGTTCCTCGGACCTGAATTCGCGCAACGCGAAATCGAAACGCGACTCGCTGCGCTGGGTGCGTGCTACAGCGTGCTGTCAGAAGACACTCTCATCTCAACGGCAGTCGACGCTCTGGAGCGCAAGGATGCGCTCGGGTGGTTTCAGGGAAGAATGGAGTTTGGTCCCCGTGCGCTGGGCGCTCGGTCGATTCTCGCGGACCCGCGGGACGCCGAGATGCAGTCCAAGCTCAATCTCAAAATAAAATTCCGGGAATCGTTTCGCCCTTTTGCGCCCGCGGTTTTGCGCGAGTCGCTGACGGATTGGTTCGACCTGGATGTGGACAGCCCGTACATGCTTTTCGTCGCCGATGTAGCGGCGCGCCATCGGATTAATGCGCCAGCCGCCGTGGAAAACGCGTCCGGACCCGAACGTCTCAAGATTCCTCGATCAGACATTCCTGCGGCAACGCACGTCGATGGCTCCGCGCGCATCCAGACAGTGCACAGGGAAACAAACCCACGGTTTCACGACCTGCTTTCCGCGTTCGCCGCGAGAACTGGATGTCCGGTGCTGGTCAACACCAGCTTCAATGTCCGGGGCGAGCCGATCGTGTGCACCCCCGACGATGCGTTCCGCTGCTTCATGGGAACTCGGCTCGACTCTCTGGCGATCGGAAACTGCTTTCTCCGCAAAGCCGATCAGGACGATTCGCTGGTGCGGCAGTACGAGCAGAAGTTCGAAGCTGACTGAATTCGGCACACTCACTAATGTGGGTGTGGCGATATAGCTTGGAGAGCCATGACCATCCTTCGCACTGCGGGCGAGCTCTTCGAGTTCATGAGGCACCGAAAGCGGCTCTGGCTGCTTCCGCTCGTGACAATACTTCTCGTCGTCGGCGGATTGCTCGTGCTGGCAGAGGGGTCCGCGCTCGCGCCCTTCATCTACTCGATTTTCTGAATCTCTCCGCGCCGAACGCGAAAAGAACGCGGGCGCGTCACTCGACGCGCCCGCGTTTTTAAGACTCGTTCCTGCTTCGCGCCGGTGGCGAACCCGGCGCGAATCTCGTGTTACTGCGCTGGATACGTGCCCCCGTAAGTGTAGAGCGCTTTGCGGAGAACCTGCAGTTCCTTCGCGGGAACCGGCATTTGGTGGGGCGTCAGGGGTTCTAGCCCGTCGATTCGACGCCGGTTGAAGAATACCGCATCACCCAGCCCGATCAGCTCGATATCCTGCTCGTACTGCAGCTTCGTGAGCAAACCGGCGACGCCATCGCCTGCCGTTGCCGGCGGCAATCCACCGCGTCCGACTCTGGTGTTGTTGATCAAATTGGCGGCGGCGGAAAGGCTCACCCCGCTCCTTATCAATCCTTCGGCCCACAGCAGGTCGTTCTCGGCCGCCGATATCACCGGGTCCCGACCGAATGCGCCGCCCGTTCCGGCCGGATCACTGAAGGAAGCGTAGTCATACCGAATGTGCGTGATGTTGCTCTGGTGGTACATTCCGCGCGCGGGTCGGAAGATGTTGAAGCCGCTCCAGGCGAAGTCGGTGCCTGCGTTGGCCGTCTTGGGGATCGTGCCCCAGCCGGCCGTGTCCGCAGCCGTCCCATACGATCCGTCACCCAGACGCTTATCGGGCGAGTTCGGCGGCGGGTTGCCAGTGGGGTTTGGCCACGGATCCTGCTGCGTCACCGGGTCCAGCATGTGAGCGATGCGCGTATGGACTCGCTCTGTCGTGAGATCCTCGCTCCAATCCTTCAAGTCGTCAAAGAATAGGGTCCCGCCGTCGCCCGTGAATTGGAAATCGAATGCGCCGCCGGTACTGATACCAGCCGAAGCAAGCGTGGCGACCTTGGCCCAGTTCGCCTGGCCGTTCTCGGCCCCGTTCCGAGGGTAGTAGGCCAGAAGGCGGGCAGCATAAGTGCGCGCGAGCCTCGCGATCTGAGTGTTGTCGTAGGCAGTCCCGTTTGTCCAACTCGCTGGAGTGCTGAACGCATTGGCAGCGGCGAGCGCCGCGGCCTCCTCGAGCTTTGCCACCGCCGTGTCACGCACGGCCAGACGATGCGAAAACTTCAGACTCGACAGATCGCTGGTCTCATCCACAACGAAAGCCGAGTCGTAATTGAGCGAGAGCTCCCCCATAGTCATCCCCTGCATCAGGACGCCCACAGTCTCGACCATCTTGGTGGTGGCAGCGTCGGTTATGACGACGTTGTTCTTCCGAATTGCGGTCACAACATCGTTGGCGGAGGACAGTGCTGAATAATAGCCGTACCAGTAGTGCTCGACAGCAGTCCGCTCGGCGTCCGCTGGATCATTTCTCCAATACGTTCGCGCCAGACATCCAATGCAACTCGATCCATCGCTGGCTATTACGCTCGCCGAATAGAGCCGCATGTAGTAATTGTTCCACGACGCGGTGTAGCTGTCAGCCATCGTCGTGAGCGGACCGGCGCCGTCCATACCCTGGTGAGTGTTAAACCAGGTCCGGAAGGTGCCGCCGGCAATCGCCTGGACGCCGCCGGGATCGGAAAGCGCTCGCCGGGCGTCCGGCTCGTTTGGATTCACGACATCGAGGTTTCCGCAAGCGGAGACCGACACAAGCGCTGCAACCGCCCAGATCTCCGGGCGCCGCAGAAGTTGGCTCATCAAAGTGATAGTCCTCTTCATTTTGGGTCTCCCGGTTAGAAGGCGAGCTCGACGAGGCCCGTGAACGTGCGGAAATTCGGGTACGAGAACGTATCGAACCGGAACGAGTAAGGATCGCCGGACAGACCAGCGACCTCAGGGTCATAACCGGAGTATTTCGTCTTTGTCCACAGATTGCGACCAACTATGCCTACCTTGACCCCGCTTGTCCCAAGCGCGTGCAGTCTCGAGACAGCGCCTGCGGGGAAGGTATAGTTGACGGCCAGCTCCTTAAGTCTGACATACGTGCCGTTCTCGACGAAGAAGTCGATTGCATTGATGCCGTTGTAGAAGAAGTTGTAATAACTCTGCGGCTTCCGCTCAATGGCGGGCTTGGACCGCTGATCGTAAATGCGATCGCGGTTCTCGAAGAAGGGCCACTGGCGCGTGCCGTTGTAAATGCTGCCGCCCTTTACCCAGTTGACGAGCCCGCTGACGTTGAAACCATGGAAGCTCATCTGGGGGGCGAAGCCCATGTTGAAATCGGGATTTACGTCCCCGATCTGGACTTTTGTTTCACCCTTCGAGTTGACGTAGAAAATCGGTGTCTCTTGCACGGTGCGCCACGTACTTCTGCGGACCACGTACCCTTCCTCGTTGACGAGGACAGAGTCGGAACTCCACGTCTGGCCCACTCCTGAAAGGGCCTTCTTCGCCGGATCCTCGTACAGCTGCGCGAGCGTGCGAACCGTGCGATTGCCGTACATGACGCCGAAAGTCTGGCCCGGCCCGATGCGGAAGACTTGCGTCTCCGTTCCGCCCGGACCAGTGAGGAATGTCGGCACGTTCAGCTCGGTGATGTGCTGACGCGTGCGGTCGGCGGTGATATTGAGGCGAAATGTAAAATTCGGACGCGAAGCCAGCAGTCCGCCGAGAGCGGCCTCCTGCGTGCGCCCCTTCAAGGTGCCCGCGTTCTGCCACTGGTTCTGGTACCCGGTGGCTGCCGAGAGCGGGACGAGGAGGATCTGATCGCGAGTTGTCTTGTCCGAGTTGGTGTACTCGAAGCGGAAGCGCCCCAGGAAATCGAGGTTCAAGCCGTACTCGGTTTCTGTCGAGTGGGCGGGCTGCAAGAGCCTGTTCCCAAGATTCTGCTTCGACGGAGAGCCACCTGTGATTGCGAATGTTTCGTACTGCGCGTTGAAGACAGGACGAAGGCCAGCGGTGCCCTTCGAGGCGCGCAAACGAAACTCGTCGACGCCGGGGAGGTGGAGATTCTCCGAGACTCTCCACGCAGCTGAATACCGGTAATAATTCTTGCTGCGGGCCGCCGAACCGAAGAGAGAGGATTCGTCGCGACGGATGAGGCCGTCGAGAATGTAGGCGCCCTTAAGGTCGAAAGTCGAAACCAGGAACGTTCCTCTTGTGCGGATAGGCTCGGTGCTGGAGCTCGGGATCAGGCTGCCGTTGTCGACTGCCGTGAATTCCGGTGTCTTGGTCACCGTCAGCTTGTTTGCTGTAAGCTGAAAACTCCTCAGATACTGATCTTCGTAAGAGTAGCTGGCGCGCGTGGTGTTGGTGAGCGGGCCGAGTGTCCGGACGCTGGTCAGGTTCGCGCCGGCGTTGTAGCTGCGGCCGCTGCTGTCGTGCTGAGCCAGGCTGCCGTCAGTCGCAACGCCAAGTGGGTCGAGAAATCCGAATGGCGTCAGCGACTTGTACGAGTTCGATTCCTCGTCGTAGTTGAAGTTGCCGTCGGCAGTCAGCCAGTCGAACAGGCGGTAGCGTGCTCTTCCCGTGCCGGTGAAGCGGGTGCGGTCAGTTTTGTTTTGTATGTTGGCCAGGGCATAAAGCGGGTTCGACGCGTTCGAGACTCTGTCGGGGATCTGCGCGCGATATGGTGAACCATCATCGTTCTTTGCGAACAGATTCACGTCGGGTTCGACGAAGGTAAGTGCGAAGAAGGGCGATCCCGGGCCCTGCGTAGTCTGGTCGTTGTTCGACTTGGCGTAGAACATACCGAAGGACCCATCGAGCCGATCGCTGAAGACCTGGTCCATGTTCACACGGAAGTTCTGCCGATTGTAGCCCTTGATGCCGAACAGAATTCCATCGGTTTTCGTGTTCTGGAACGACGCGTTGTAGTTCGTCGTACCCTTGCGCTGTCCGACGGAGATGTAGTTGGTGAGGAAATTGCCGGGGTGGAGCGCTTCTTTCTGCGGGTCGTAGATGACTTTATACGGATTGTCGGCGATTCCGTCCGCCTTTGCGATGCGGGCTCCTCCCGCAGTGCGAATGTAGTCTCCCGTCACCGGGTCAATTTGCCACGCGTGGGCCTCCGCCCTCGGTATGAGCCTTGGAACTTCGGAGCGGCCCATTTCATTGCGGACTGTTACGACCAGTTCGCCCTCAGGATCGCTCGCCCCGCGTTTGGTGAAAATCTGAATCACGCCGTTCGCCGCGTTTGATCCGTACAGAGAGGAAGCTGCGGCGCCTTTTACGACCTCGATTCTTTCAATGTCTTCGGAGTTGATGTCGGCAAGCGTGAAGTGGCTCACGGTGCCGTCGATGATCACAAGCGGATCCTGCGTACCGGTAAGGCTCGTTGCGGCGCGCAAGCGGATTGCCGGGGGCGCACCAGGCTCTCCAGAGGCGTCGAGGACGGTTACGCCAGGAACCTTTCCAGCCAGTCCGCCGAGCGCACTCACTGATGGAGTTTCCTTGAGCTGATCCGCTGAAATGACTCCAACGGCGAAAGGAATCTTTTTCGTTTCCGTGGCGCTTCCGGTACCGGTGACCACCACCTCGTTCAGCTGCACCACGTCACGCGTCAACGAGAAGCTCTGCTCCTGGGTGCCAGCTGTAAGCGTCACTGCACGACGGACCGGGGCGTAACCGATGTAGCGCGCGGTGAGCTGCACAGTCTGACCTTTGACACGGTCGGAAGGCACGAGAATCGAGTAGCTGCCATCGGGCGCAGTGTTGGCTCCGATATGGAAATCCGCGAAAGACACCGAAGCGCCACCCACTGGCCTGCCTGCCTCGGCGGTCACCTTGCCAGTGATGACGGTGGCGGCCTGCGCCGATGCTGATTTGGCACCGCCACTCAAGGCGCAAAACACTCCGGCGACCAGCAAAACGCCTACTGAACTCGCTCTTCTCATGGTACCTCCCCGTCAAGGATGTTCCCCTGCACGCGAGTCGATCGACACGCACGCAGAGTTAAAGCCGGAATGGAGCGGCGATTTTTTTGATGCATTGGGCGATTTCTTTGATGCATCGAGAAAGCATCGTCTGCTCTCAATGCCATCGACCGCGAGCAAAGCCTCGACAGGACGGGTAGGCCGGGCGGAGGGCGAACTCGCGGCTGACAGGAAAGTGAGAATTCCCGGGCCTTTGCGCAATACCTAGTTGCAAGATGGCTGAGCCGAGGCGGCCTGTGGTTGACCTTTTCTGGTTTGGTGCTAAACTCACATCATCCCCACATGAAGGCGGGTCATGCGGCCCCAAGTTACCTCACGCCGCCCCGGTTTTCTGACGTTTTCTTCCTGCGAGTTGCTGGTGTGCGCGCTGCTTCTCCTAGTGGTGCATCCCCTTCACGGTCAGGGCAGCGGTTCGATCAGCGGCACTACCATTGATGCTCAGACCGGAATGCCGATTGTCGGGGCTTCGATCACGATCCCAGGGCTTTCCCGCGCGGTTATCTCCGACGAAGGGGGACATTTCCTTCATTCGACGCTCGAGGCGGGATCATATGTCGTGCAGGTCCACGCGGTGGGCTACATACCTTCCGCCAAGGCATTCGATCTCACGACGGGCCAATCGGCTACGCACGTATTCCAGTTGACGACGGTCCCGCCGGTCTTGCCGGAAGTCGTGGTCAGTGGGCATAGCGGGAGCGTGGGACGCAGGTTCGAGGATTTCGATCGCCGGCGCGCCTTGAAACGGGGGCAGTTTCTGACGCGGGCAGAGATCGAGGCGCGGAGCGCGGTAAACCTCTCCGACCTCCTTCAGACCATGCGCGGCATACGGACCGAATGCGTTGGCTTCACTTGCATCGTAGAGACGTCGCGATCGACGCATGGGTGCCGGCCTGCCTATTTCGTGGATGGTCGGATGTCAACGACCTTCGGGCCAAGCACCCCCGTTCGTGACATCGAGGGAATCGAGGTTTACCTCGGTCCGTCGGAGACTCCCGCTGAATTCCTTGGGCCCGATTCAGGCTGCGGCGTCATCGGAATCTGGACGAAATCATCGCCTTAACGCTAAGCACCAACCTTACGCGCTCAGAGCGGGGCGCGTATGCGGACCTTCTGATCGCTTCCCCGAACATTCGTATTGGTTTCCATTCCCCCTGGCCACCGAACCCAGACCGCGTCGGGGATGCCATCCAATCCCATAACCTGCACGGGCGAATTCATCGACCAGTAGCCTGATCCCGCCTGTATCTCACGCGCGGGCCCATACCGATTGCCCGCATAATGAACCCGGATTACCGCGCCGATGGCAGCAGGATTCGCCGCCGGCCCAATGAGCTGCACGACCAATCCTCGCTTGGCGCGGAGATTCTCATACAGCTTCGTCTCCGCGCCATTCTGAGAGATCGCAAGATCGAGCCTGCCGTCGCGGTTGAAATCCGCGAACGCAGCTCCGCGCTGATCCCCGAATACCGCGATCCCTGAGGCACGAGCTGAGAGTGGCGCCAGCCCTCCCTTTCCGTCTCCGAGCATCAGCAATCCGAGGCCGGCGTCGTAGCGGGGCGTTCCAATATCAGTCGGGAAAAAATTCTGGGAAAGGAAAACGTCTTCCCTGCCATCTCCGTTGAAGTCGGCGATGCCCGCGTAAAACGCCGGGGCAAGTTGAGCGGTTGCAGGAAGCGGCGCCGCCGTAAAATGTGATCCCCGATTCATGAAGACGAAATGATCGAGACTGTTTACCTCGAGTCGCCTGGCTCCTGCCAGCGGCGGTCCCACGACCCTGTCGAGCGTCGCCGTCGAGTATTCCGCGAAAGTGCGGACTCTCTGTCGGATGTAAGGGAGCGCGACGCTCAACCGGGCCAGTGCCTCGAGCGGCGCGATGCCGCCGAGCTGGTCGTCGCGCTGTGCTTCGAGCACATCGAGCGAAGAGTTCTCGTCAAAATTCCCATAATAGGCAAAGAGAGGATTCTCTTTGTTGACGTGATACTTCGTGTTCCGGCCCCAGCTCGTGGCGACGATGTCAAGCCGCCCGTCGCCGTTCAGATCTCCCGTCGCGATGCCGTTCCAGCGGCTGGTTATCTCGCGGAAGCCGTATGAAGCCGGAGCCTCGACGAACATCCCGCCCCTGTTGAGAAAAACCCGCAGGTATCCCCATTCAGGAGCGAGAAGAAGATCGGGATGGCCGTCGCCGTCGATATCCGAGAACAGCGCGGCGGAAATCATTCCGACATGGTCGAGCACATGCTGGTTCGCCGTGTCGAGCACGTAGCGACCGTGATCGAAGCGATACAGGTGGGAGGAAACCGCCAAGGGGTAGGCGCCGGGGATGACTCTGCCTCCCACGAAGAGATCCAGATTTCCATCGCCGTCGTAATCGGCGGCGGCGAGGGGACCGATGCTCGCGGTGTCGCCCGGTACGGCTATCCGTTCCTGCCCGAGTGAATTCATTGATCGCGAGAAAGGAACGGCGACGACAGAAGGCAGCGCGAGCGCGTCCTGAGGCGTGGCCGCCTCGTAGCTCGATTGACCGACCAGCAGCTCGTTTCCGCCGCGTCCATCCGGCATAACGACGATCGTCGTTTGATCCGCGGGGGCCGCGTTTCCGCCCATCTCGTGTTTGGTGAAGCGGCCGTCCTTATTCTCGAACAGCGCCAACCTTCCACCCCTGCCTGACCCGATGATGAGGTCGTCCGTTCCGTTGCCGTCAACGTCGGACCAGGCTATGCCGGGGCCGAGCTGACTGAGCTTGTTCGC
>JBGPHO010000038.1:0-14051 GCA_041484425.1 Gemmatimonadaceae bacterium | reverse complement strand
CACAGCGCCGCTATCGGACGAATGGGTGAGTCAGATGCTCTTCGCGTAGAACTCGACGAAACCGCAGCTGGGGCACCGGTAGGCGGAGAGAGGGATCTGTTCCTTTTTCTTGACCTTGATGCCGCCGAAAAAACGGACACGCTCCGCCGGCCCGTGTGCCCAGCCGCTTTGGGTCGCGGAGTTGCGGCCAAGATCAGGGACGTGTCCCTCTTCCATCGTCTTCTGACATTTCGGGCACCGATAACTTGCTTGTGCCATTGTTATCCACCTCTCGATTTCGCCGCTTTGCTTGCCTGCTGCGCTCGGCCGCTTCTGTCATCATAATACGGAATACGACGACACCCCGATTCGCGGAGACCTTATGAGCATTGCCGACACCCTGTTGCCCGAATTCGATCAGGAAATGGCCACCACCCGGCGGGTGCTGGAACGAGTCCCGACCGACAAAGGCAAGTGGAAACCACACAAGAAATCCTTCCCACTCGGCCACCTCACCCAGCTGGTGTCGGGAATGCCCGGATGGATTACCAACGCCGTGACACAGACTTCGCTGAATCTCGGCGACTACCCGGGATACTCCTACGAAAAGACTGAAGATCTTCTCAAGGCGTTCGACAAGCACGTCAAGGAGGCGCGCAAAGCCATCACGTCCGCAAAGGATTCAGACTTCCAGGTCCCCTGGTCTTTGAAGCGCGGTGATCAGGTCTTCTTCACCGCACCGCGCGCGGCCATCGTGCGCCAAACGATCAACCACCTCGTTCACCACCGCGGACAGCTCACGGTGTATCTGCGGCTGATCGATGTCCCGGTACCGTCTATCTACGGACCGACGGCGGACGAGCCGATGCCCGGGTTGTCGCCCTCCAAGGCTTGAGTCGCAATCGTGGAGACTGCTGTCCGCGACTCGCAGACAGCGACGCTGTCTAGATCCCTGCCCGGATCACCTCACGCGAATCGCTTGAGCGACCTCTCTCGCGCTTTCTGCATTTCAACTTCGCGATTTCGCGGGGGAGCGCTCGTGTGCAGCGAGTGGACCAGGCGATGTGCAGCCGCGGTCACCTCGTCCACGGCTTGATTGAAAGCGGCTTCATTTGCGCGCGACGGCTTCGTCGTCCCGCTCAGCTTTCGCACGAATTGAAGCGATGACGCGCGGATCTCGTCGTCGGTCGCGGGCGGCTCAAAGTTGGCGAGCGTCTTGATGTTCCGGCACATCCTCGTACTCCTCCAGTCCAGGTAAGCAGGCGGATCCTGCTTTCTAACATGATAATCGTGCACGTCTGGCGCTATGTCCTTTACGAGCACGATGGGCTCGACTCCTCCGAGTCTCGCGCTCCTGTCAGCGGCGCACGACGTCCGTGTTCCTCCTCGCGACGTCGATGAGTCCTCGCATTTGTGCCTCGTCGACGAGCCGAGCGTGGACTTCACGAACCCCGGTCCGTGCGATCACATCGCGCACGTTGTGCTCCCGAACTCCGCCGCCGGCAATGATAGTGATTCGGTTGCGCGCCTGATCCACTAGTGCCGCGATGAGATCGACACCCTCCAACGCCGTCGCTGCGCCTCCTGAAGTGAGCACTCTACTTGCGCCCGCTTCAATCACCGCCTCGAGCGCTACCGGCAGATTCACCGTGGAATCGATCGCGCGATGAAAGGTCACGGGCAGTCCGGCTGCCGCTTTCACCATGGTGTGCGTGCGCTCGGCGTCGACGCTACCGTCAGCAGCGAGCGCACCAGTCACGATCCCGGCGATGCCCATCCTTCCGGCCACCTCAGTGTCGCGAATCATCGCACGGAGCTCATCGTCCGAATAGACGAAGTCGCCTGCGCGCGGTCGAATCAGCACGAACACCGGAAGGTGCACTCGCCCGACGACGGCGGCGATCATTCCCGGGCCTGGAGTGGTGCCGCCATCGCTCAGGTTTTCGCACAGCTCGATCCGATCAGCGCCAGCGCGCTCGGCAGCGAGAGCGGAAGCGAGCGTTTCGACCGCGGCCTCAACGAGAGTCAACGTGCGGCCGGCAGCCCGGCGGCGTCGGTGTCGGTGAGTATCTCCCCAACAGCACACTCGTGAATCACGGTGGCCGGCCAATCCGGCTCGTAACGCTCGGCGCTACGAATTCGTGTCAGAGTCAGGCGCTTGCCGGCACCCCATACGATCATCATTCCCTGCTTCGCGGACGCGATGGTCTCGATGCCGACGCTGATCCCATGGCTTGGAACAGCTGCCAGCGTGCCGAAGGCGGGAAAGGTCTGCAGGTTGTCGTGACGAGTCTCTTCTGAAAGTTGAATGATACGGGTGCGACTGTCGCGAGCACTCCCGGGCGGGTTGAACGCGACATGTCCGTCGCTGGCACCCGAAGCCAGGATGAAGTAGTCGATTCCTCCGGCGTCGGCGATCTTGGCATCGTACGCGGCCGGATCGCGTGGGTCGGGAAACCAAATCGAATCGGCGCGCAACTGGCGCGGTGGCGGGACTGCCTCGCTTAGTCGGTCGGCGATCTCGATGCGAGCGAAGTGATGACAGGACCATGGCTCGTCGGCCGATGCGTATTCGAATTCCCCGCCGGCCGCTGTGAGATACTCATCCATCATCACCAGAACCAAATGGCTCAAGTCCTGTGACTTCCCCCCAAGCTGCCGCGCCATCGCGCCGTACACCGGCCTCGGCGTCCGACCAGTTGGGCATCCGAGGACGAAGCGCTTGCCGGAAACACGCGCCCGCTCAATGCGGTCTAGCAGGCGCTCCGCCACGTGCTCACCTATTGCGTCGGCTGACGGAAAGACGGTCACGGATGTCCGAAACATGGATCGCTATGCCAGCGGATCGAGGAAGAGACTGGCGGCGCCAATGATCCCCTCCCATCCCTCGAACGACGAGCCGACGACGTGAGTTTTCTCGCGAAACTCCGGACGCGCGTGCGTGCGGTAGCTCGCCCTCGCCGGCTCGAGCAGCAGATCGCCGGCCGCGGCGATTCCTCCGCCGACCACGATTCTGTCCGGCGAGAAGATCGGTGAGAGCGACGCCAGGCCGAGTCCGAGCCACCATCCCGTCTCGGCCAATGCTGTCACGGCGAGTTGATCTCCTTCTCGCGCGCTGCCTATTATCTCGCGGACTGCGCGCCCACCGGCTCGCTCCGACAGCGCCGCCGAATTGACCATGGCCTCGAGGCACCCCCGCGCGCCACAGGTGCAAAGTCGCCCCTTGTGATCGACGATGATGTGTCCGAGGTCGCCCGCGCATTCCCCGGTGTAACGCAGCAGCTCACCATCGATGATCACTCCGCCGCCGAGACCTGTTCCCATGGTGACACCCAACAATCGCGCGGACCCTCGGCCAGCCCCGTGCCGGTATTCGGCGACCGCCGATGCATTTGAGTCGACCTCGAGGCGACAGCCGAGCCCGAGGCGTTCCTCGAGAGAACGACGCAGCGGAAAGTTGTGGAGCGCGGGGAGATTCGCGTTGTGGACCATTGCGGAGTGTTCGCGGTCGAGAAAGCCGGCGACCGAAACTCCGATGCCCGACACCGTTTTGTCCTCTGTGCCTTCGGCG
Organism: Gemmatimonadaceae bacterium; assembly: GCA_041484425.1. GTDB lineage: Bacteria > Gemmatimonadota > Gemmatimonadetes > Gemmatimonadales > Gemmatimonadaceae > UBA4720. The sequence continues at coordinate 10,501 of JBGPHO010000038.1, read as the reverse complement.
TCCAGCATGGGTTGAAGCGACGATACGATAGCGTCGACGACCACAGTCGGCTCGCCGTGCAGACTGGTAGGAACCGACTCACGCCTGACGACGCTGCCGTCCTCCGCCACGATGCCGATCTTGGTCGCGGTTCCGCCGATGTCGATCGCGCCCGCGAGCCGCATTCAGAGTGCGCCTTGCGCCAGCTCCGGTTTTTTCCAGAGATCGATCGGCTTGGCGATTCCTTTCGGGCGGAATGGCAGCATGATTTTCCGACCGAGCCCGGCCGACGCGTAGGCCGCGTAGAGCACTTCCTGCACGACGCGCCCCGTCTCGCCGTCCGAGATCGGCTTCTCCTTTCCACGCACGCACCGCGCGAAATGCCGCATTTCCTGCGGGAAGCCGTAGTTCCAGTGCTCCTCGAATACCGGGTACGTCCAGCCTTTGGTGGAGGATGCTTTTTCGACGGCGTAACCGAACCCCGTCTCCGAGTAGGTTGGAAGCGCGTTCCCCATCAGCATGTCGGCGTACGTCTGTCCCTTGTCGCCGAAGACTTCGATCGAGTCGTCCATTCCGCCCGGCCGGTTCCAGCTGTTCTCGACTACGCCGAGCGCGCCGTTCGCGAACTCGATTATGGTGATTGCTTCGTCGTCGCCCTGCGTTCGCCCGGCGTTGACCTGGGTTGAGAGCTGCGCATACACGCTTCTTATTTTTTGTTTGCCGAGGAACCACCAGCAGAAGGCGATGCCGTGGCAGCCCAGGTCCATGAGCGCGCCGCCGCCGGACTGCTCGACGTCCCAGAACCAATCGGAGTGCGGGCCCGAGTGCTTCTCACCCTGCTTCACGAGGTGGACGCGTCCGAAGGCGCCCTCGTCGGCCATCTGCTTCGCCTTTACGTATTTCGGCGCGAAGAAAAGCTCTTCAGCGTACAACAGTAGCACTCCGGCTTTCGCGCACGCGTCGATCATTGCGTCCGCCTCCTCGAGCGTCACGCAGAGCGGCTTCTCGCAGACGACGTGTTTTCCGGCCGCAGCGGCGTCGATGGTGATCCGGGCGTGCAGGCGATTCGGCGCGGTGATGGAGATCATCTCGATCGCGGGGTCGCGCAGCATCGCGCTGTAGTCGGAGTAGAACGCAGGAATTCCGTGGCGCCGGGCGAATGCCTCCGCGTTCCCCTTCGATGGGGAAGCTACGGCAACAACCTCCATTTCCTCCGGCATCGCCTTTACCGAGGCCGCTATGCAATCCGCCTGGAAGCGCGAGCCGACGATCCCGATCTTCACCTTGGGCGCGATGTCTCCTCCCGTGTGATGTCGATCGATTTCATCCCCACGCGGGCTGTCCCGGGGCCAGCGGAACGCATCCCACCCATTTGCCGGGAACCATGATGTAGCGCAGCGCTTTCGTCATTCCGATCTCAGACGAGAAGTAGGCCTGAAGCGCAAGCTCACGGACGAGTCCGAAATAGTGTGTCTGCCCAGCCTTCTGCGCCTCTGCGTCGACCTCGCGAAGCACCTGCTCGCGCTCCTTCTGAGGTAGAGATGCGAAGCTGTCGCCGCAACGCTGGCGGCACATGCTGCGGAATTCCTTCAACCCATTCACGACACGCCCTTGCTGTTCCGGCTCGTAGCAGTCGGTGAGCAGCAGGTTGATCGCAGCGCCAGCGCCAGCCGCTTTTGCGCCCGGTGATGACGGAGTAGTCGGCAGCAGCGTATCAGCGATCTCCTCGATCAGCGACTGGTCATCGAGGGTCAGAGTTTTCCCCCCTGCTATGTTCGCGTCCCGCGCGCACGCGACCAGGAAGCCGTTGGATGTGAGCAGCACGCTGCCCATCAAAGCGGCAGTGGCTTTTACCGCCTCGCGTCGGTTCATCGGAGGCATGAGGACCTCATAGGTTCTGCTTCGCCATCTCTTCAGCGGCGTGATTGACCGCTCGCGCCGTGAGAGCCATGTACAGGATGGATGGGCTCTGGTTGCCGGTGGATGTCATGCACGCGCCGTCGGTGACGAAGACGTTGGGGACCGCGTGAAGCTGGTTCCATTTGTTGAGGAGCGAATTCTTTGGATCGCTCCCCATGCGCGCGCCGCCCATCTCATGGATATCGAGCCCTGGAGCCTGATGGTTGTCGTGTGTCTGGACATCGTGGCAGCCCGCGACCTCGAGCATCGCTTTTGCCTCGGTGCGCCAGTCGCGAATCATCTTCTCGGAGTTGTCGTCGTATCCGACCGATGTGACCAGACGAGGAATCCCCCACTGATCCTTCTCACTCTCGTGCAGCCGCACGTGGTTCGTTTCCCGCGGGATCGTTTCGCCCTGCATGTACATGTAGATCCCCCACGGTCCCGGTTGTGCCTGCGCGTCCTTGTACTCACCGCCGACGCGCTCCGTGGTCGGCTCACCGCGCTCCCGGTATGCTCCCGTGAAAGTCGTGTAGCCGCCCACGAAATCCATCTCCTGTTTCCCGAGGTTGCGGAAGTTGACGAGGATGCATTCCGTGGGGTTCCGTATGTAGAAGTACTTGTCCTCGAAGCCCTCGATCTTTCCGTTCGCCCCGGTGCGGTAATTGTGGTGGGCGATAAACTTGCCGAGCAGCCCGCTGTCGTTGCCGAGTCCGTGTGGAAATCGGTTCGATGTCGAGTTGAGGAGGATGAGGTTCGTGTTGAGCGCGGATGCGTTCACGAAGACGATGCGCGAGTGATACTCGGTGACGGCGTGCGTCTTCGCGTCGATCACGCGCACGCCCGTCGCTTTTCCCTTCGCTTCGTCGTAAATGATGGAATGGACGACGGAGTCAGGGCGGATCGTGAGGTTTCCGGTCTTCGCCGCCCAGGGGAGGGTGGACGCGTTCGAGCTGAAATATCCGCCGAACGGACATCCACGCATGCAGAGATTTCGCGCCTGACATGTCCCGCGTCCCTGCTGGAGGTGGATCTCCTTCGGCTTCGAGAGGTGCGCCCACCGGCCCTGCACGACGTAGCGATTGCCGTAGTGCGCACGAACGCTATCGCTGAGGTGTTTCTCGACACAGTTGAAGTCGAACGGCGGGAGATACTCGCCGTCGGGCATCGCTTCGAGGCCATCCGTGTTACCGCACACTCCAATGAACCGCTCGACGTGCGTATACCATGGCGCGACGTCATCATAGCCGATAGGCCAGTTGATGCCGTAGCCCTGTCGCTCGGGCGCGGTGAACTCGTACTTGCTCCAGCGCTGGCAGGCGCGCCCCCAGATGATCGATTTGCCACCGACCTGGTAGCCGCGGATCCAGTCGAAAGGCTTTTCCTGAACGTATGGGTGATCCCGATCCTTCACGAAGAAATGAGCGGTGTCCTCGCCATAACCCGCTGCCTTGCTTATGAGCGGATTCTCTTTCAGCTGCTGGCGCGACATTGCGCCGCGATGCGGGAGCTCCCACGGGTTGAGGTTCATGGTGGGGTAGTCCTTGATGTGGACTACGTTGCGCCCGCGCTCGAGAACGAGCGTCTTGAGTCCCTTTTCGCAGAGCTCCTTGGCTGCCCAGCCACCGGAGATTCCAGAGCCCACGACGATCGCATCGAAGGTGGTGACGTCAGGGGTCACGGAGGTCCCTGTCCAGGAGTAGGCGAACCTGGCGCCGACGGTGGGGGCGCGGTGAGTGGCGGGGAAAATATACGCGGGTGATTTTCCCCTGCAACGTGCGTTGAAGCCTTGAGCGGACTGCGCCCATCCTGAGGGCGGCTATTTCTTCCGAAGGAAGTCCGTTGAGCCTTGGTTGTCTAGCAGAAGGTTCGCCACGATCTGCTTGAGCTTCTGATTCTCATCGCGCAGCTCCTCGACTTCACGCGATTCGCTCACGGCCACGCCCTCGTACTTGTTGCGCCAGCGGTAAAACGTGGTCTCCGTGATACCCAACTTACGGCAAACCTGCACGGCGGGTGTCCCAGCTTTGACTTGCTGAAGCGCCTGCACCTTCTGGTCTTTACTGAATTTGCTTGGTCGCATCCGTCGATCCTCCGGCCCGCATGCGCTCTAATGATCGAAGACCTGCAGAGCGCGACTGCTGCGCCCTGCAGATCCCCCGTTGAGCCGTGTTCAGCTCCGATCTTTGACGGCTACCTTTGCTGATGACGTCGGGAACAATTGCTGGGGCCGGACAACCGTCCGGCCCCAGCAATCGCCGGAGTTATGGCAGCGTAATGGTGTCACCGGTGCCCAGCGTCACTGCAGCGTTCCGCGCGAGGGCCCTCCCAATCAGGGTTACGTTGTCATTCAGCGTGATGCTCGAGAAGGCGACGATGTTGCCCTTCCAGGCCGATCCGGTGCCGATCACGGCAGAACTGCCAACCTGCCAGTACACGTTCTTGGCCTGCGCACCGTTGACCAGGGAGATGGTTCCGACGCCGGTGAGCCCACTGCCCGCCTGGAAGACAAAGACCGCGTTCGGATCTCCTCCGCCATCAAGCACCAGCGTGCCTGTCACGCCGATTGTACTGGCGCTGCAGTAGACACCGGCCGCCTTGGTCGTTGCGCCAATGTCGACGGTGCCGATGACAGTCCCGCACGGCAGGCCAGCCAGCGCGTTGTACTCCGCAGTGAGGTCGAGCTGCGCCTGCGCCGCTACTCCATCGGTAATGTGCTGCACACCCGTAACGACGCACGCCGGTGTGCCGAGGCTGACTGCGCTGCCTGGGCTGAGGCCAATATCTGCGTTGATGGTGCCGCCGGTGACACATGTGATGGTCGAGCCGGCGAGGATCCCGAAGGAATTCGTCGTCCCTGCAGGCACGATTGGCGTTGAAGGCGATGTCACTATCGCCGTCGCGGTACCGAAGATCGCACCGCTGGTTGCCCTGACGGTGTTGGGGAACGTCGCGACCGCTCCACCCGCGGTGAAGACTGCTGTCAGTCCCGTGGTGCCGGCGGGGATAGTGCCGCCACCAGCCGTGACCGACCAGGTGGGCGTGAATGGTGAAATGACGTTGCCGTTGGCGTCTTTGCCGACCGCCGTGTATGTCAGCGAGGTATTGATGGGCATCGTTCCCGGGTTCGGAGTGACCGTGATCGTCGCGAGCGCCCCGGGAGTCACGATGATAGTTGCTGAGGCCGTGACACCGTTACAGGTTACCGACGCGGTAAACGTCCCGGCTGTCGTGCCCGCCGTATACAGTCCCGTACTGGAGATCGTGCCGCCACCGGCGCTTACTGCCCAAATGGGGTCCGGAATCGCAAGGATGTCTCCGTCGGCGTTCTTGGCCACGACAGTGAACTGCTGCGTGCCACCCGGCACGAGGGTCACCGAAGTCGGAGAGATGGTGATCGTCGCGGTGAGGCCGGGCTCACTGGTGCTCTTACAAGCCGCCGCGAAGACCCCGGCAAATGCGACCGCTACGATGACTCGGGCGATGCGCGCGGGCTGACCTAGCGCTCGTAGGGTGCGGCTTATCATGACGCTTTTCATCGAACTCCTCCTGACCGGATACATGTGGACGCGAATTTCTCATCCGCGACATAATCCGTCATGGAAGAGATACTTTGATGTTAGTGCACACCATTTCCCCCACGTATCGCCTTTAATGGTGAAAGAGGAAGTACTCCTTTTGGGGGAGGGCGTGGAATCGCCCGGCGATCAAAAAACTGCCGCTCTGAGCACCTGTGTGCGGTCGATCGAATTGTAGCCCGTCTCCAAATGACGGAGTCGCGGCGGGGCGCACCGGAAAGTGCGAGCTAACTAATGGACTAACTTATTGAACAGGTACCGGCACGCATGAGCTACAGCGCGTCTCGGCGGTGGCACCAGCTCCTAATCGTCGTGGCTGTGCGCGTATGCGGCGATCTGCAGGCGCGAGTGCAGGGCCAGCTTGTCCATCACGTTCCGCACGTGGCTCTTCACGGTGTCGGTGGCGATGCTGAGGCGTTGCGCGATTTCCTTGTTGCTGAGCCCAACCGCGATGAGCCCGATCACCTCGCGCTCGCGCACCGTCATCCTCACCTCTTCGTGAGCCGCCTCCCGGCCTCGTTGGACGGCTACGTGTGCGATCTGGGAGAACAAGGTGCCGGTCATCCGCGGCGGCAACACCTGCGCGCCCTCAGCCACGGATCGGATGGTCCCGACGAAATCCTCGAACGTGGCATCCTTCAGAATGAACCCGGCTACTCCGGCATTCACGAACTCGGCAATTTCCTCGTGTATTGGAAGGAGATCCATGACGATGACCCGGGCATCCGCCATCTCCTTTTTCACGCTCTCGGCGAGGCGCAGGGAGTTCTTGTCCTGGAGGCCGACGTCGAGAAGGACCACACGGGGGTTCGTCGCCTTCAGCATCACCGCCTCGAGGCTGGTAGCGGCGAGCACGACCTTAACGTCGGGCAGCTCATTGAGCATGTCCCTCATGCCCTCGCGAACCAGTCGATTGTCCTCGATGATTGCTACGGTGATCATGGCCAGCTCTAATGGAAGAACCGCGCCGCGGGCTCCTTGGGCATCTCGGGGCGGCTACCCGCCGTGCTCAACCAGGACAGTCGGATAGCCAGGTTTTGCTCAACGATCGGGGTGCCTTTCGCTGTATAAAACTCCGCCAATCCACGTACAGGGCAAGGCAGTAAGCACGAGCGCAATCGGATACCAACTCGGGCCGAGGTGCATGGGGATGGTTGCGATCGCACCGACCGCGGCCACCAGGAGGCCTATTACTCCCAGGACCAGAGCGTGACGCATCGGATTCTGGGGCGCGAGCTTCGCGGTGAGGTAGCCGCCGACGACGGTGTAAACGAGCCGGTAGGAGAGCGCCAGAAGAACCAGTCCCGTGTCGTACATAGGTTGGCTCCAGGGCGGGTAAACCCTCAGCACATGCAGTAGCTGATCGGTGGCCAGCGAAAGGACAAAAACCGCGGTAAACCCTACGAGCACGGCGGCCGTGCTTCGCATCCGGCGATGGGGTTGCGTATCAGCTCGCCGTGGTGTTCATCGGGTGATCTCCCCTATCGTGTTGTGCGTCCACCGCTTTCATACGTCGTTCGTAGTCGGAACGTTCGTTATGCCACTCGATTCCCGGCGAGGAAGTCCAAGCAGCTCCGCTTGGCGCCGCCGGTAGTCGTCTGCCGCGCCGAGAAGCGCATGCAGCGCCGAACGGAGTGGTTCTGCGAGTTCGGGCATGGCGGCAATTGCGACTGCGTCGAGGCGGCGGCCATCGAGCGGCAAGGCGAGTGAAGCCTCCGGAACCAGCACCGTCGACATGGTGCGAAGTGTCTCAGCCAGGGACGCCTGAGCGTGCGTTGAACGCGGCGAGACGTTCAGCAACCCGATTGGTTTGTAAAGAATCTCGGGGCCACTTACCAGCCAGTCGAGCGTTCTTGAGCGCCCCCGGGACACCATGGGCATACTCGGGCGAGCAGAGGAGTATTGCGTCAGCAGTGGCGACCTGTGCGCGAAACTCCTTGATCGGCGCCGGAGGGATGGCGCCCTCGCCATCCAGATCGGGGTTGAAGTGCGGCAGCGTCGCAAGACCGCCAAAAAGCATTACCTCGACTGATGCGGGAGCTAGAATTGCAGCCGCGCGCAGCGCTTCGGTATTCGACGATCGCGCGCGCAAGCTGCCGGAAAGGCCGAGGATGTTATAGGAAGTGTTCACGGTCAGATTGGTCGCATCGGACATGCAACAAGCGGTCGACGCAACCATTCCACCCGGCGGGCGGCCTTGTTGATCGCGGCGATGTCAATCTTCTTCATTCGCAGGACTGTCCATCGCTCGTTGCGATTTCTTGGGAACTCTCACCACTGGGTGAACCTTCGTCAGGCGCCGCGGCGGCGAGGTCGCTGGCCCCTTTTTTTCCGCGCGATCGCGACAGCCTTCTCAGCCCAGGGACGCAGGGCCTCGGGGTCCTCGAGGAGATCTTCGGGGACCTGATAGTACTGCATTGTTCCGCCGGTGTCGCCGAAGGGGCGAAACGGTCCCATTCCGCGCGCTTCGAACTCCGGACGCGTCGACTCATCAGCCTTGAAGTAAACCGTGTCGTCCGCAATCAGAGCGAAGAACAGCTCGCCAGAGTAGATCCCTACGCCGCCAAACATGGGCCGGGCGCGGACTCTGGGCATGGCCCTGCTCAACTGCTCGAGGACGAGAACTCGAAAGCTAGAACTGACCGCCACGGACTGTGAAAGCGATTAGCGATGGTTTTCGCACAACGTTCGTTAGATCGCAGGTTCTATCCACTTGCGTCCACCCAGTCACGAAGCTTTCTCCGCCAGAGCGCTTTCGAGCGCGTTCCACGCCAGCAAAGCGCACTTTACGCGCGCCGGAAATCTCGCCACGCCGGACAGCGCACGGAGTGGACCGAGCTGGGGGTCGTCCGCAGCCGATGCATTGCCGAGCATCAATTCCCGGAACTGCTTTCTGATCGCGTCGATCTCCTCCGTGCTCTTTCCCTTCACGAGCTGAGTCATCATCGACGCCGACGCCTGGGAGATCGAGCAGCCGCGTCCGGAAAACTTGAGATCGCATACGCAGTCGCCATCGAACGCGACCTGAAGGCCGATCTCGTCACCGCAGAGCGGATTTTTCACGTCCACGCTCGCGTCCGCGCGCTCGAGGGTTCCCTTGTTCCGCGGCCTCCGGTAGTGATCCAGAATCAGCTCCTGATAGAGCGCTCCGATCTCGGCGGCGCTCCTAGGCTGAGGCATGTTGCCTCCCGGTTCCGCGGAGTCGGCTAGACCGGCGCATATCCGAAGATCTCCCTCGCCTTCAGGATCCCGGCGACAAGCGCCTCGATGTCACTCTCGTCGTTGTACACGTAGAACGATGCCCGCGCTGTCGCCGGCACGTCGAGCCGCCGCATCAGCGGCTGCGCGCAATGGTGACCGGCGCGGATGCAAACCCCTTCACCGTCGAGAATCGTGGCGAGGTCGTGCGGATGCACATCACCGAGCGTGAAGCTCAGGACGCCGCTTCTTTCGCTGGCGGGGGGTCCGTAGATGTGCAGACCTTCGATCGTGGCGAGCCTTTTCTGCGCCGCTGACATCAAGGCTCTCTCGTGCGTCAGCACGCGGTCCATGCCAATGCCGTCGAGATAATCGACCGCGGCGGCGAGACCGACGGCGTTGGCGGCGTTGGGAGTCCCCGCCTCGAACTTGTGCGGCAGCACGTTCCACGTCGTGCGGTCGTCGTGCACGAACTCGATCATGTCGCCGCCCGTCTGATACGGCGGCATCTCCTCCAGCATCTCGCGGTTGCCGATCAGTCCGCCGATGCCCATTGGCCCCAGCATCTTGTGCCCGCTGAACGCATAGAAATCGACGCCGAGGGAGTCGAACGAGACGGGAAAGTGCGGGGCGCTCTGCGCGCCGTCGCAGACTAGAATCGCATCGGTCTTCTCACGCGCGAGGCGCGCGATCTCGGCGATCGGATTGATCGTGCCGAGCGCGTTGGACACGTGGCTGAATGCGACCACCTTCGTGTGCTTGTTGAGCAAGCCGCCCAGGAAATCGAGATCGATCTTTCCGTCGGGAGTGAGCTCGCAGACCCTGAACTTCGCGCCCCTCCTCATGGCGAGCACCTGCCATGGGACGAAGTTCGCGTGATGATCCATGGCGGTAACGACGATCTCGTCGCCGCTCGAGACGTTTGCCATTCCCCACGAGCCGGCGACGAGATTCAGCCCTTCCGTCGTGCCTCGCGTGAAGATGAGACAGTCGGAGTCCCGGACGCCCAGAAATTGCGCGATCCGGACGCGCGACTGGTGATAGCACTCGGTCGCCCGCACCGAGAGCGAATACGCCCCGCGATGCGGATTAGCGTTCGCCGTTTCGTAAAAATCGCGCAGTGCATCGAGAACCATTCTCGGCTTCTGCGATGTCGCGGCCGAGTCGAGGTAGTGGAGGCCCGGGTTGTTGACGAGGAGAGGGAAATCCTGGCGTACCTTCAAATCCGCGGGAAACTCTGAATCGGAGCGAAGCTTCATCGGACGCGCACCGTGGATGACTCGTACTTTCCGTCGATCCGCGCGCACCGCGGGCCGACCAGAATCGTGTCGCCCTCGAGCCGCACCTGAAACACGGGCAGCGGAGCCGTGGCGGGTTCCTGGTTCACCTGGCCGGTCTTGCAATCGTACCGCGCCCCGTGCCACGCGCACTGAAGCGTTCCATCTGGAAGCAGGTCGCCCAGCGACATCGAGAAATGCTGGTGGGTGCAGATATCGCTCAGTGCTGAGATCTCGCCCTTGTACCGGACGAGACAAACCGCATCACCACTTGGGCGCACCCGTTGCAGAACCGTCCCGTCTGTCAGGTCACTCACCGAGGCCACCGGTTCGAACTCCGGGTTTCCGGCCGCCGAATTGAAAACGGGGCTCGATGCACCCGTCATTTGAGGCCTGTCCCCACGGTCATGCGGGTCCTCTAAAGTATGAGATTGAGTGGGCTCTGCACATTTTCCAGCGACGTAAGTGCTGACGAGACAATGGGATACAAAGAGAGTTGTTCGCTTGACTATCCCGACAGAATTGCTTTAGATTGAATCTACGCCGGGAAGTATAGAAACGCCAAGGAGT
>JBGPHO010000037.1:0-14120 GCA_041484425.1 Gemmatimonadaceae bacterium | reverse complement strand
GCGTGCGCGCAATCCCTTGATGCGCTCGTAGCCTACGGTCACAGTCTGCGACCACCATCCGTCAATCTTGTACTTCGTGCTCACGAGCGTGGCGATGTCGCGATGCGACATCTGCTCGGCGCCGTGGTGGTCGAGCGTGTGCACCCACCGGTCCCAGGTGCATCCGGTCTTCGCCTTCAGGGCGATGTCGCTCGTGCCCGCCAGTGCGGCGTAGTCGATTGGTTTTGTAACGGTGGCTGGCGCGGCTTTGGAAGCCGTCGTTGCCTTGGGTTCTTTGATGATGTGTGTACGGGCGGCGGTGTAGGCTTCGCCCGTCTTTCTCATGCGAGCGCGAACGAGGCGCTTGAGATCCTTATTGCGTGGCATCGTCTTTCTCCTTTGGGCGCACTACGGCACTCTCCCCAGCAGCGCGCCATAGTGACGCAAAGGAACCGACGAAACCAATCCGGGAGTATGCCCCCCTTTGCCTCTCACCGGACTCCGGCTGGGGCGGAGTCTGAAGAGGTTGGGCGCGGATCGCCGCCGCCAACATCATGTGGCGTTTGCGTTACGGCGTCAAGCTGTGGCAGATAGGAGTCGTTGCTATTGGCTTAGTCTATTGCGCAACCGGCGACCACGTGGGATACCCAGCGGTTCACTCCCCGTACGGCTGCTGCGCGAGCGAGTGCTGTCCGGCCCTTCCGCCTCCAGTTAACTTCAACGTGTAGGCAACCTTATCAATGAAGTAACCATGCCCGATAAATCCCGCACCCCTGTAATAGTCGGCGCCGCCCGCACTCCCATCGGCAAGTTCCTCGGCGCTCTCTCCGCGCTGAGCGCGCCTGAGCTCGGCGCCATCGCGATCCGCGAGGCGCTCAAACGCTCCAAGGTTCCCGCCGAAGACGTGCAGGAAGTCATCATGGGACACGTCATCCAGGGCGGCACCGGACAGGCGCCAGCGCGGCAGGCCGCGCTCAAGGCCGGCCTACCGGCAACCGTCTCAGCCGTCACGGTCAACAAGGTCTGCGGATCCGGACTCAAGGCAGTGATGCTCGCCTCCCAGGCAATCAAGGCCGGCGACGCTCAGGTCATCATCGCCGGCGGACAGGAATCCATGTCCAACGCGCCTTACTACGTCTACGGCATGCGCAGCGGCGTCAAGCTCACCGACCAGAAGATGGTCGACGGCATGATCAAGGACGGACTCTGGTGCGCCTCGTGCGACGTGCACATGGGACGACACGCCGAGTACACGGCGAAGAAAGCGCGCGCGACGAGGGAAGACCAGGACGAGTTTGCCGCCGCGTCCCATCGTAAAGCGGTGAGCGCGATGGAATCAGGGAAGTTCAAGGGCGAGATCGCTCGCGTGGAAATCCCCGGCAAGAAAGGACCGACCGTCGTCGACACCGATGAGGGGCCGCGCAAGGACACGACCGCGGAGACACTCGCCAAGCTCCGCCCCGCGTTCCCAGGCAAGAACGGCGAGAACGACGACCTCACCGTCACCGCCGGCAACGCGTCGAGCCTCAACGACGGCGCCGCTGCGCTCGTCGTCGTTTCCGAGGAGTACGCCGAGGCCCACAACCTCGAGATACTCGGCCGGATCACCGGCTACGCGACTGGCGCGACGAGTCCGGAAGATCTGTTCTTCGCACCGATCAAGGCAGTGCGGAATCTGATGAAGAAGACGGGCACCAAGATCAGCGACTACGATCTGATCGAAGCCAACGAGGCCTTCGCCTCGCAGGCGATCGCCGACGGCGAGGAGCTCGGCTGGGACTGGAAGCGCGTCAACGTCAACGGCGGCGCGATCGCGCTCGGACACCCGATCGGCGCAAGCGGCGCGCGTGTTCTCACGACGCTCCTCTACGCCATGAAGGAGCGAGGCGCCAGAAACGGCCTCGCGACGCTCTGCCTTGGGGGCGGCGACGCCGTGGCGCTCAGCGTCGAGCGTACGAACTAGCAACGGACTAACACGGATTGACCGCCCCGCCGGAATCCGAAGCAAAGCAACGGAGACCGTCCGCAACGCTGCCGCCGAGGGCGAAGAAGCTCCTCGGCGTGTTGTGGCGGATAGCCGTGTTCTATACGATCTGCTTTGTCACGATCTTGGTGCTCCAGACAATCGCCGCGGCGACCCTGGGGCCGAGGGCGGCGAATCCGATCAGCGTCCTGTCCCAATGGATCAGTCTCGCGAGCGTGATTGTCGCGACGTGGATCATGCTGCGTCGAGTCGACAACCTGCCGTGGCGCGAACTCGGGCTCGATCGTCCGGCCGCCTCGCCGCTGATCCTTGCAAAGGGCACCGCGCTCGGCGGACTCACGATCGGACTCGCGAGTCTGTCTCTCCTTGCGACGCACATGCTGCGCATAGATACGACCGCCCCGGGAAGCTGGTGGGGCGAGGCCGGTTACTCGACGGTCTTTTTTCTTCCGGCGGCGTTCTTCGAAGAGCTTTTCATTCGTGGCTACGTCTTTGCCGTGCTTAGACGTGCCGCGGGATGGAAATTTGCGCTCATCGTCACGAGTATCGTCTTCGGTCTGCTGCATGCAGCCAATCCGAATCCTGATTCCGAGTCGATTCTCGCGGTGATCGTCGCGGGGTTTTTCCTCGGGGCAATTCTGCTCGTGACCCGCAGCCTTTACGCAGCCGGGGCCGCGCACTTCGCCTGGAATTGGGTGATGTCGGGCGCGCTCCACATCGCGGTGAGCGGATTACCGTCGGGTGATCCGGATTATCGTGTCGTAGATTCCGGTCCCGACTGGCTCACCGGTGGACCGTGGGGACCGGAAGGCGGACTCGCCGCCGTCGTGGCGATGTTCGTCGTTCTCTTTTACCTGTACGGGCGCCACATGCGCCGGATGGAGTGGAAAGCATGACCGACCGCGTCGCGGTTGTCGGAGCGGGACAGATGGGGAACGGAATCGCGCATGTGTTCGCGCAATCCGGATTCAACGTCGTGATGATCGACGTCTCCCAGGACGCGCTGGACAAGGGGCGCGCGACGGTCGCGAAGAACATCGAACGGCAGGTCAAGAAGGGGACGATCCCCGCCGAGGAGCAGGTGAAGATTCTCTCCCGCATCGACCTCAACATGGATCTCGAGGCTGCAGGCGACGCGTCGCTCATCATTGAAGCGGCGAGCGAGGACAGCGGTCTCAAGTATCGCATCTTCACTGACCTGGATCGTATCGCGAGGGCGGACGCAGTTCTTGCCACAAATACGAGTTCCATCTCTATAACCGAGATCGGGCGGCGAACTTCGCGCCCCGACAAGGTCATCGGGATGCATTTCATGAATCCGGTGCCGGTGATGAAGCTGGTCGAGATCATCCGCGGACTCGCCACGTCCGATAAAACGACGAAGCATGTGACAGACATCGCGACCCGGCTCGGGAAAACGCCGGTCGAGGTAAACGACTATCCCGGCTTCGTTTCCAATCGTGTATTGATGCCGATGATCAACGAGGCGGTCTACTGCCTGATGGAAGGAGTCGGCGAAGCCGCGGCAATCGATCAGGTGATGACGCTCGGCATGAACCACCCGATGGGCCCGCTCGCCCTCGCCGATCTGATCGGACTGGATACTTGCCTCGCAATTCTACAAGTACTGCAGGACGGCTTGGGGGATCCCAAGTATCGTCCCTGTCCGTTGCTCAAGAAGTACGTCGCCGCAGGATGGCTCGGCAGGAAGAGCGGCCGCGGCTTCTATACCTACTAGTAAGTAACCCGACGTGTCCTGGGCTCTCCACCCGCTAACCGAAGAACAAACCGAAGTACAGAAGCTCGCGCGCGATTTCGCCCGCGCCGAGATCACGCCACACGCAGCGGACTGGGATCAGCGGGCCTACTTCGAGCCGTCGCTGGTGAAGAAGCTGGGCGAGCTGGGATTTCTCGGGATGATGCTGCCCGAGGAGTACGACGGGCTCGGCACGGACACCGGGACGTATTTGATCGCTCTCGAGGAGATCGCCGCGGCCGATGCATCCGTCGCCGTACTAATGAGCGTTCACAACTCGCTTCCGACACAGATGATTCTTCGCTATGGGAACACTGCGCAGAAGGACAGGTTTCTCAGGAAGATGGCGCGCGGTGAGATACTGGGCGCCTTTGCTTTGTCCGAGCCGGACGCGGGATCCGATGCGTCGGCGGTCGCGACGCAGGCCGTGAAGGACGGCAAGTCGTGGATCCTGAACGGCACCAAGAGCTGGGTGACGAACGGGAACACCGCCGGAGCGATTCTCACGATGGCGCGCACCGACACCACCGGCTCGCGACGCGGGGCGCGGGGAATCGGAGCGTTCATCATCACGCCCGATCTCCCCGGATTCACAGTGGGCAAGAAGGAAGACAAGCTCGGACTTCGCGCGTCGCCAACCGTTCAGCTGAACTTCGACAACATGCGGGTGCCGGCGGAGAATCTTCTCGGTGACGAGGCGCAGGGCTTCGTCTATGCGATGCAGTCGCTTGACAACGGTCGCCTGGGAATTGCGGCACAGGCGATTGGAATCGCCCGCGCAGCACTCGAGCATTCCGTCGCGTACGCCGGAGAGCGGAAGCAATTCGGCAAGGCGATCAAGGAGTTCGAGGCGATCCAGTTCAAGCTTGCCGATATGGCAATGAGAGTCGCCGGCTCGAGAGCACTGCTGCACGCGGCGGCCGCCGCGAAGGATCGCGGGCAGAACATTCGACAGTTCAGCTCGATGGCGAAGCTGATGGCGAGCGAGACGGCAATGTGGGTGACGACGCAGGCGGTGCAGATCTTCGGCGGATACGGCTACATCAAGGATTATCCGGTGGAGCGGCTTATGCGCGATGCGAAAGTCACCGAGATTTATGAGGGCACGTCCGAGATCCAGAGGATCGTGATCGCGCGCTCTCTCTACGGGCATTCTTGAAGTTTCACCGCAGAACCAAGTTCACCGCGAAATCGCAAGATAAATGAAACTGTTCGATACGCTGGCTGAGATGGGGCACGAGGAAATCGTGCTGTGCAGCGATCCCTCGGTTGGGTACAAAGGCATTCTCGCGGTTCACAGCACGAAGCTCGGACCCGCCCTCGGCGGAACCAGATTCTGGCAGTACGCGACCGACGAAGAGGCGATTACCGATGCGCTCCGACTTTCGCGCGGCATGACGTACAAGAACGCCGTGGCCGGACTTCATCTGGGCGGCGGCAAGTCGATCATCATCGGCGACAACAAGACCAGCGACCGGGAGAAGATCTTCCGTGCTCACGGTCGTTTTGTCGAAAGCCTGGGCGGCCGCTACATCACGGCCGAGGATGTCGGGACGAGCACGAAGGACATGGATTACGTGCAGATGGAGACGAAGCACGTCGCCGGCCTCGCGGGGAAATCCGGTGATCCATCGCCAGTAACGGCGCACGGCGTGTTTCGAGCGGTGCAGGCGTCGGCGAACCGGAAATGGGGCTCGGACAGCCTCGAGGGCAAGACGATCGCGATCCAGGGCTGCGGTAGCGTCGGGAGCTATCTCGCCAGGGAGCTGCACGAGGCGGGCGCCAGGCTGATCGTCTCTGAGATCGATTCCGCCAAAGCGACGAGGGTGTCGAAGGCGACCGGCGCGAAGATTGTCAACGACGACGAGATCTTCTCGGTCGATGCCGACATCTTCTCGCCGTGTGCGCTCGGCGGAATCATCAATGACAAAACGATCCCGAAGCTCAAGGTCCAGATCGTCGCCGGCGGAGCGAACAACCAGCTCCTCGAGGAGCGCCACGGCGACGAGCTCCAAAGGCGCGGCATTCTGTACGCGCCGGACTACGTTGCGAACGCCGGCGGCGTGATCAACGTCTACGGCGAAATTGCCGGCTGGGACGCCCAGCGCGCACTCGACAAGGCCGACGATATTTATGATACAATTCTGAAAGTGTTCGATATCGCCGCGGCCAAAAACATTCCGACGTATGAGGCGGCGGATCGCCTGGCAGAGCTGCGACTGGCGGAGGCAACATGAGCGAAACGATTCCAATTGCTTCGGATCACGCCGGCGTCGAGATGAAGAACCGTCTCGTCTCCGAGCTGAAGAAGCTGGGCTACACCCCCGACGACATTGGGGCGAACGATCCGAGCAAGCCCGATGATTATCCGGATTACGCGCATCCACTCGCCAAGGAAGTGTCTGACGGAGAAGCAAAGCGCGGAATCCTGCTGTGCGGGAGCGGAGTGGGGATGGACATTGTCGCGAACAGGTATCCCGGTGTGCGCGCCGCGCTCGCGTGGGAGCCCGCGATTGGCGAGCTTTCGCGCAGGCACAATGACTCGAACGTGCTCGTGCTGCCCGCGCGGTTCATGACGGACGATCAGGCGGTCGAAACAATGAAGGCGTGGCTGGACACTAAATTTGAAGGCGGCCGCCACGAGCGGCGCGTCAAGAAGATCGATCGCGGGGACAGTTTATGACGCCGACGACAGCACCACCACGGAAAGCGCCGAAAATCGCCATGCCCGAGGGCACGCTGGCGCAATCAGATCCGGAGATTGCCCGATTCATAGACCTCGAGGTCGATCGGCAGCGTCACGGCCTCGAGCTGATCGCGAGCGAGAATTTCGTGTCGCCGGCGGTGCTGGAGGCGATGGGAACTCCTCTCACCAACAAGTACGCGGAGGGACTCCCCGGGAAGCGGTATTACGGTGGATGCGAATTCGTGGATATGGTGGAGCAGCTCGCGATCGACCGCGCGAAGAAATTGTTCGCCGCCGACCACGCCAATGTTCAGGCCCACTCCGGCGCGCAGGCAAATGCCGCTGTCTATCTCGCGTTCCTCAAGCCGGGCGACGTCGTTCTCGGTCTCGATCTCTCGCAGGGCGGGCACCTCACGCACGGGTCGCCGGTCAATTTTTCTGGCCTGCTATATCACGCCATCCACTACGGCGTTGGGGAAGATGGCCGCATCGACTACGCGCAGATGCAGAAGATCGCGCGCGAGCAGAAGCCCAAGATGATCATCGCCGGCGCGAGCGCATACGCGCGAATCATCGACTTCGAGCCCTTCGCGGAAGTAGCGCGCGAGATCGGAGCGAAGTTCGTGGTGGACATGGCCCACTTCGCGGGTCTCGTTGCGACCGGATATCATCCTTCACCGATCCCGCACGCGGACGCGGTGACGAGCACGACGCACAAGACTCTGCGCGGCCCCCGCGGCGGCCTGATCCTCTGCAAGGAGGAGCACGCGAAGACGATCGACAAGGCGATGTTCCCCGGCACCCAGGGCGGTCCGCTCGAGCACATCATCGCCGCCAAGGCGGTGGCGTTCAAGGAAGCGCTCGATCCGTCTTTCAAGGACTACTGCGGTCAGATCGTCCGCAACGCGCAGGCGCTTGCGAACGCGCTGATCGAGCACGGCTTCAACATCGTGTCCGGGGGCACCGACAATCACCTGATGCTCGTGGATCTCCGGAACAAGAACGTCACCGGGAAAGTGGCCGAGAAGGCGCTGGATGCGGCGGGGATCACGGTGAACAAGAACACGGTGCCCAAGGAAACCCAGTCGCCGTTCGTCACCAGCGGAATTCGCATCGGAACCCCCGCGGTTACAACCCGAGGGATGAGAGAGCCGGAGATGGAGCAGATCGCTGCGCTCATCGACCGGGTGGTCACCAGCTCCGGTGACGTGGCGGTCGCGTCGGCAGTCAAGGAGGCAGTACTCGACTTGACGAATCGCTTTCCTCTCTACACATCCTTCCCCTCAATGGCGGAAAAAAAGTAGAAAATGGCTGAGCTAGCATTTCGCGAAGGGATCATGGACCGGATTCGCATCCGCGAGCCGCGGTTCGACGAGCAGGCGTACCTGTTCGTCCTTTCCGCGCTCGAGATGTGCCAGGCGCAGCTCACGGTGCGGCGCCACATCACCGGAGTGGAGCTGGCGCACGCCGCCCGCGATCTCGCACTCGAGCGATACGGGGTCATGGCCGGCGTGGTGCTCGAGCACTGGGGGATCTCCGCCACCGCCGACATCGGGGACATTGTGTTCACGCTCGTCGAGCTCGGATTCCTTCTCAGCCAGCCGCAGGACACGCGCGACGAGTTCGTGGACGTATTCGACTTCGATCTGGCATTCGAGCGCGACTACCCCTGGAACTGCGCGCAACAGGCTTAGAAGCCAACCTTCGGACCAATGCCCGCGTGGGTGGTCAGCGCCAGGGAATCAGCGGAGCGCGATCGGGCAGCCATTGAAAGAGGAACCCCTTCACGCGTGTTGATGCAGCGCGCGGGCGCCGCGGCGGCGGGCGAGATTGCGCGCCGCTATTCCGAACGGCTCAGAGGCGGTGCTGTCGTCTTTACTGGTCCCGGGAATAATGGAGGCGACGGCTGGGTCGTCGCCGGCACGCTGGCTCGATCCGGCGTCGAGGTCACAGTGGTCGAAGTGGCCCATGCTGATCCAGCGAGTTCGCCCGACGCTGTAGCGGAGAGAGAGGCAGCTATCGATTCGGTGAAGCTCGCGGACTCGGCCGGTGACGGTGTCGCCGTCATCATCGACGCGCTGCTCGGCACCGGATTCGAGGGAGCGCCGCGAGGAAAAATCGGCGAAGCGGTCGCGACCATAAATGAGTTGCACGGTCGGGGTGCGCGCGTCGCCGCGCTCGATGTCCCGAGCGGACTCGATGCCACGACGGGCCAGCATTCCTCCTGCGTAGTCGCTGATCTCACTCTCAGTTTTGGCGGTGTAAAGCGCGGGCTACTGCTGGCGAGGGACCGCTGCGGAGAGATCGTCGCACTCGACATCGGACTGGACGACCTGCCCGCTGTTGCTCCGAAGGCTCGCGTGATCCCCGTGTCATCGTTGCCGATTCTCGTGGACGGCGAGTGGGTGCGATCGCGCATTCCGCCGATTCGGTTCGACGCGCACAAGGGAATCCGAAGGCATCTTGCAATCGTTGGGAGCGGAAAGGGAATGCCGGGCGCGGTCGTCCTGGCGTCTCGCGCAGCGTTGAGAAGTGGTATCGGACTGCTGCGAGTTCTCGTGTCGCCGGACAACGTGAGCCCGGTTCTCGCCGCCGTCCCCTCGGCTCTCATCTCAGAATGGCCGTCGAGCGAGAACCAGATCAAGGCTGAGATCTCGAACTGGGCTGATGCGCTGGTGATCGGACCGGGTCTGGGAAAATCGAAGGAGACGCGCTTGCTCGTCGAGCGAATTCTGCGTGACTCGAACGTTCCGGTACTGCTCGATGCCGACGCGCTCAACGTGTTCGAGGGGGATGCCAAATCGCTTGCGAAGCTGCTCGATGGAAGGCCGGTGCTGATCACGCCGCACCCGGCTGAGTTCGCGAGGCTCGCGGGCGTCGATGTGAAATCGGTTCTCGCCAACAGGTTCGACGTGGGTCTCGACCTCGCCCGAGAGCTTGGCGCCACGGTTCTCCTCAAGGGAGCGCCAACCGTGATTTTCACGCCCGACGGGGACCGTCGCGTGATCGCGAGGGGGACAGCCGCTCTCGGAACCGGCGGCAGCGGTGATCTTCTCGACGGCGTCGCCGGAACCATGCTGGCGCAGACGCAGGACGCGACCGTCGCCGCCTGCTGCGCCGCGTGGGTGCACGGTCGCGCCGCCGAATTCTGCGAATACGTGCGCGGCACTACGCTTGACGACGTGCTCTACGCCCTCCCGCGGGCCTGGAACGAGATCGAGCCCGCACCCGAGCCTCCGGTTCTGGCCGAGCTGGCGGCAGTCGCACGATGAGCCCCAACAGCAATATCGACCTCGGGCCGGGCAAGGAGTTCGACCTCGTTCGAATCCTTCTGGCCGAGTGGGGGAAGGCCGCGCAAAGGATCGGCGATGACGCGGCCGTCCTCGACGTTCCCATAGGGGAGCACCTCGTCGTGAGCACCGATACTTCGGTGGAAGGCGTTCACTTCCGCCGCGACTGGCTCAACAGCTTCGAGATCGGCTACCGCGCGACCGCAGCGTCGCTCAGCGATCTCGCCGCGATGGCCGCGCGTCCGCTTGGGATTCTGATCGCGCTGACGCTTCCGGAGGGCACCAAGGGGGAGGCGCGTGAGATCGCCACCGGAATTCGGGAGGGCGCGTCGGCGGTGCTGTGCCCGATCGTGGGGGGAGATCTGTCTTCAGGCAAGGAGCTCTCGCTCACCATTACGGCGGTTGGAAGCGCGGCGCGTCCTCTCTCGCGCTCGGGCGCCAAAGTCGGCCAGCGCGTTTACGTCACCGGCCGCCTTGGCGGGCCCGCCGCCGCCGTCCGCGCCTGGCGCGCGGGCAACGAGCCGATCGAAGCCGACCGCGCGCGCTTCGCCAATCCGGTGCCCAGGATCGAGCCCGCGATCGGTCTCGCGGCGCGCGGAGCTACGGCGGGGATCGACATCTCGGACGGGCTCATGGCGGATGTTGGCCACGTGGCGGCGGCGAGCAAAGTCTGCATCGAGATCGACGCCGAGCGGATCCCGCGCGTCAGTGGGGTCTCCGCTCTGGAGGCGGCAAACTCGGGGGAGGAATACGAGATCGTCGTCACCGCTCCGGAGATCGACACGGCTCAGTTTTCGGAGGAGTTCGGTCTCGATCTCACCGAGATCGGCCGGGTTGTTGCCGGTACTACTGGTACTTCGCTCATGCAGGGAGGGGAGCGCATCACCGCTCCCTCGGGCTTCGACCACTTTCGCGACAAATGATGTCTTTTATTCGAACGATTCTCCTATACACAACCGCGTTCATTGCGACCGTCGTCCTCGGTCTCGCCGTCATCATTGCCGCGCTGCTCGGCATAGAGGACAAGCCGGGCGGGATCTACGACAAAGTCCCCAGCTGGTGGTCATCGGCGGTGCTCTGGGCCGTCGGCATCAAGATACGCGTCCACGGCATGGAGAACGCGAACGGCGGCCCCCGCATTTTCGCTTCGAACCACGTCAGCTGGTTCGACGTTCCCTCGCTCGCCAGCACGTTGCCGCGGCACCGGTTCGTAGCCAAGTCCGAGCTGTTCAAGGTCCCGATCTTCGGGCGCGCAATGCGCGCCGCGGGGATGATCGAGATCCAGCGCGACAACCGGAAAGCCGCGTTCGGCGCCTACGACGTCGCGGGCGAGCGAATCCGCGGTGGCAAATCGGTCGTCGTCTTTCCCGAGGGGACGCGCGGGCACGCATATCCACTCCGTCCGTTCAAGAAGGGCCCGTTCGTGCTGGCTATCGCCGCCGGCGCGCCGATCGTCCCCATCATCCTGCACGGGACGATAGAGATCATGCCGAAAGGCTCGCTTTGGGCTCATTCGGGGACGATTGATATACATTTGCTCGAGCCAGTCAGCACGACCGGGGTCGACTACGAACACCGCGAGACGCTGATGAAAACAGTGAGAACGAGGATGGCGGACGCGATGCGCGAGCTGTACGGCGTCGAGGCGCTACCAGTTGTTGCACCGCGGCTCCCTTCATCGGTCGAGATGGTTTCGTCCGCAACGAATCCAACCGAAACACGATAGCACTGGCACCTCCAACAAAACTGGCCCTCAAAACAAAAAACATGTCAGGCATAATCGAGATCAAGGCGCGCGAGATACTGGACAGCCGCGGAAACCCCACTATCGAAGCCGATGTCATGCTCGATAGCGGAGCATTCGGCCGGGCCGCAGTGCCGAGCGGAGCTTCCACCGGAGAGCACGAAGCGCTCGAGCTGCGCGACGGGGACGCCGAGCGCTACATGGGGAAGGGAGTGGAGCAGGCGGTGCAGAGCGTGGAAGAGCGCATTGCTCCCGCGCTCAACGGGCTCTCGGCCGTCGATCAGATGGTGATCGACCGCGCGATGATCGAGCTCGATGGCACGCCCAACAAGGGTAAGCTTGGCGCCAACGCGATACTCGCGGTGTCGATGGCGACGGCCCGCGCTGCGGCAATGGACGTCGGTCTCCCGCTCTATCGCTATCTCGGTGGTCCGATGGCGCGCACGATGCCGGTGCCGATGATGAACATTCTTAACGGTGGCGCGCACGCGACCAACACCGTGGATTTCCAGGAGTACATGATCGTCCCGGTTGGCGCGACGAGCTTTCGCGAGGCGCTCCGCATGGGCACGGAGGTCTTTCACGCGCTCAAGAAGGTGCTGGTGAAGCGGAAGCTCTCGACCGGGGTCGGCGACGAGGGCGGCTTTGCTCCCGATCTCAAGAACGACGAGGAGGCGCTGCGCGTCGTCGTCGAGGCGATCGAAGCGGCTGGATACGCGCCCGGACCCGAGATCGCGATCGCGCTCGATCCTGCGGCATCGGAGCTGTACAAGAATGGCACGTACACATTCAAGAAGAGCGGAGCCGGAAGTCTCGACTCCGACGGAATGATCGAGCTCTATCGCAAGTGGCTGGACGAATATCCGATCGTATCCATTGAAGACGGACTCGCCGAGGACGATTGGGATGGATGGGCGAAGATTACCGCGGCCCTTGGCGACAGGGTCCAGCTGGTCGGCGACGACCTTTTCGTCACCAGCACCGAGCGCCTCGCGCGCGGCATTGAGTCCGACTGCGCGAACGCGATCCTGATCAAGCTCAATCAGATCGGCACGTTGACTGAAACGCTCGAGGCAATCGAGATGGCGAGAGCGAATGGGTACCAGTCCGTGATCTCGCACCGCTCGGGCGAGACGGAGGACACGTTCATAGCCGATCTCGCGGTTGCGACAGGAGCGGGTCAGATCAAGACCGGGTCGGCGAGCCGCACCGACCGCGTGGCCAAGTACAATCAGCTCCTCCGGATCGAGGAGCAGCTTGGCGCCGTGGCGGAATATCCGGGCGGCGCGATCTACGGCCTGGAGTAGCGCGATGAGGCGACTGACGTAGCTCGATGAAGCGATATGTGTGGTGGGCGCTCATCGCCGTCGCGCTCTTTTTCGCGGTTCAGGGCGGGGAATACAGCACGCGGGATCTTTATGTGCTGCACTCCCGGACGCGGATCCTCACGCGTGAGGTGGATTCGCTGCGGCGCCAGGTCGATTCGCTGGGGCGGTTCCTCAAGCTGGTGAAGAGCGACAGCGCCACCCAGGAGCGGATCGCGCGCGAGGAATTCGGGATGGTGCGCGGCGACAAGGAGATTCTCTACCGCTTTGGCGAGGCTCCTGATACCGGCAACCGGAAATAGCTCGCGAAAGCGTTGTCAATCGGTTGACTTGATGCTCCGGCAGCGTAGATTGCTCAACTCATCGCGGGGTGGAGCAGCCTGGTAGCTCGTCGGGCTCATAACCCGAAGGTCGCGGGTTCAAATCCCGCCCCCGCCACTCAAGCACGCGGCCGGCCCGAAAGGGCTGGCCGTTTGTGTCAGTAACCCGCGCCGCTTCACCGGCGTCACGTAGTTGCACAGATTTGTAGCATGGCTGGGTAGCTCAGCTGGTTAGAGCACGGCACTCATAATGCCGGGGTCGGGAGTTCGAGTCTCCCCCCAGCTACTTTCGCGAGGCGCGAGATCTTCCAAGAAATGGAGTTAGTCAGATATGATCACGTCTTTTCGCCTATTGGTGCTGTCAGCGCTAGCCGCCATGACTTTGTCCGGATGCCAGCGGGCCGGGAAGGAGGCGGGCAATGACACCACCTTGACCCAGATCAAGGCGCCTCCGGAGACCAGCGCGACCAAACCCGTGGAGACGGCTACCGCCCCGGCAATTACTACGGTAACTCAGGCGCCAGCGCCCAAGGGGCTCACCAAGGCTGCGGGTGCGCCGAAGAACGAACTGCCAGCGCTCGACAATGCCAGAAAGGCGGCCGAAGCACGAGCAGATTCAATCAAACAGGCACAGGCACAGGCGAAGGCGCAAGGGCAGGCCGAAGCAGTAAGAACTGCGAGGCTGGACTCTTTGAAGCAAGCAGAGGCGGCAAGGGCTCGAGCCAAGCCGGAACCGGTCGTGGCGCGCGGTGAGGCGGTATTGCCGGCGGCGTCTGGTCAAGTGGCGGACGGCAAGACTCCGTACGAAGACAATTGCCGGAAGTGCCATGGAGTGCGCGGCGTTGCACCCAAGACGATGAAGACGAAGTTCCCGAAAATCGTGACGTTCGATGCGGCGTTCTTTGCCAAGCACTCCGACGATTCGGTTGTCACGGTGTTGACGAAGGGGAAGAACGAGGACATGAAATCCTTCAAGGACAAGCTGACGCACGCCCAGATGGTCGCGGTGGCCGCCTATATCAGGTCGTTCGGCCAG
>JBGPHO010000036.1:0-14189 GCA_041484425.1 Gemmatimonadaceae bacterium | reverse complement strand
GTGCGACAACTATATGGTATTGCGCGTCCGCCGATTGCCTGGGACCGCGACTATCTCCGCGCGAGGGTCAGAGCATACGACCCCACGACACTATCGCAATTCACGGCCACGGGAGAGCCGGTGTGGGCCGGCGAGGGGAACTACGATCCGGAATCGGGAGCGATACCACTCGCCCGCGTTCGCTTCTTCGAGCGTGGAAGTGGCGGAATCTGGCTCAACGAGCAGCAGGAATCCGTGCTGAGCATGAGCGCCGAAACGGTGAGGGCAACAATCGCAGAGGAGGGCGCATCGTTCATCGGGGACATTCAGGCGATCACTGGACTGACGATACTGGCGGTGCGCGAAGCCATTCGGGAATTGGTGGCGTGGGGCCTTGTGACCAACGACACGATCGAAGCCTTGCGCGAGATTGCGCGCTGGAAGCCGATGGTCCAGCGTACCGGCGGCGACCCGACGAGCTGGCTGCCGGTTGATTACACGCCCTCTCCAAATCGGAAATTCTCACGGGTCCGTCCGAATGTGAGAAGACTACCGAAATGGAGGCGACCGGACCGGCCCGGTGCAGCGGCGAGTGCATGGACCGGCCGGTGGTCGCTCGTTCAGCGGCGGGGAACGATGGGGCCCAATCTTCCCGAAGAAGAGCGAGCGGAGCAAATCGCGCGTCAATGGCTGGCGCGCTACGGCATTGTCTCTCGCGACTGGTGGCGGCGCGAGCGTCCTCCGCTATCGTGGCGGTCTATCTATCGCGAGCTCAAGCGTCTCGAGTTTCGTGGGGAGGTGCGGCGCGGGTACTTCGTGAAGGGCCTTGGCGGCGCCCAGTTCGCGCTTCCCGACGCGATCGAGTGGCTTCGAGCAGTGGCGAGCGAAGATCAATCATTGGCGAGCTTCGTCGTAATGGCGGCGAGCGACCCTGCGAACATTTATAACCTCCCTTTGGAGCTGGTCGACAGGGATCCGCTGTCGAGGCCACGAGGGTCAGGCGCGCTCATCGTGACGCGTGGCGGACGCGTTGTAATGGCGGTGGAAGGGCGGGGGCGTCGTTTTTCGGTGGCCGACTGGTTGTCGGCCGACGAGGTTGCCGCGGCGAAGAAAGCCCTGATTGAGCATCTTCGCGGCGAGAAATCCGCTCGCTATCTATTGTAGAACCTCAGCGGATGTCGCCGCGGCCAAGCGCCGCACGTACGGCTTCGCGCATGGCGATTACGGCTTCCTCGCGGGCGGCGGGAGAATCCTCGCGAACGTGAAGCTCGATCCCATCGGCGACAGGAAGTCGGTGCCAGCGAAGTGATATATCATCGTCGTGTGCGACGGCTTCGTATCCGCCGGAGTCGAGTGCCGGCGCGAGCGACACTGCGATCTTCCTCTCGAGAGCATCGCCCGTGACATCGCGCATCTCACCGCGGATGGTTTCGAGGCTCTGTCCCTCGCGCTGGCGGATCTTGATGGACAGCAGCTGGAGGAGATGCCGGTATCCGTAGGTCGCGCCCGTACCTGTGCCCTCGGGCCGGTCGAGCAATCCACTCGCTACGTAAAACCGGACGGCTCGCGCGCTCGGCGCAGCTCGCGCTGAGGCGTTCGTTGGTCGAACTCCGGCTGCGTCCACTAGAGCTGTTGCGTGGGCTGCAAGTCCGCGGGCGTTCCAGGGAGCATGTCGAGCGTGGGCGCGGAGGAGAGCGACAGGCGATTCAGCCATGTGGATAGGATAACATTAAAGTCTTCGGCTCGCTCGTCGTGGGGAAGGTCGCCCGCGGGGGACAAAACGGAAATCTCGAAATCGCGCTTGATCTCGCGGAAGCCGCGAAATTCCTCGACGGGCGCGTCGGATCCCTGCTCACCCCACACGAGCAAGGCCGGCTGGCTGAGGCGGCGTAGGGCGTTCCGCACGTCAATGTTGAGATGGCCGGACAGAAATGCAGCCGGCGCGTGACGCGCGCCGCGCTGATGGGAAGTCGCGTAATAGATCTCGATCAGCTCGCGCGTGACGAGCGAGTCGTTGGAGTATGCGTTGTTCAGATACCGTCGCAGCTGCGGCCGCGAGACGACGGCATTGAACATGGCAGTGCCGGCGATGGGCGTGTCGACCGCGAGCCGGCTCGCTTCGCCGCCGAGGCCTACGGGCTCGTGGAGGCGCACCAGTCCCGATGGCGCGATGAGAGCCACGGCCGGGAAGCGAAGCGGATCTCGCGCCGCGAGCACAATCGCATACGCGCCAGAGAGCGAGGTTGCAACGAGAACTGTGGGCTCGTCTATCACTCTGCTTACGAAATCCGAGATGAGTGAGATGTAGAGACGCGCCGAATAGCGGATCGCGGGACGTTCCGACATCCCGAAGCCGAGCAGGTCGAGCGTGTAGACGGTGTTCGTTCGCGCGAGCGCGTCGACGTTGTTTCTCCACTCGTACGACCAGGCGGCCGCATGAATGCCGTGGATGAGGAGAATCGGCGGACCATTGCCGCGCTTTGTGAACGCGACCCTTCTGTCGCGCCAGTCGAAGCCGCCCTCCTCGCCACCAATCAGATTGGTGAGCTGGTCGACGCCCTTCCGCGCAAACGCATTATAGGCAGCAGCCGCGCCCAGGATTGCACCACCGGACAGCAGAATTTTTCGCCAGGGACCTTCTTGCTCGTCGTTGTCCTGCATCACACCTCACTTCGGTCAGCCAAGGAAAAAAGCGCGGTTACTTGAGAGTAACCGCGCCTCGGGCACTGCGCACGGGGGCAGGGGAAATTATTGCCCCTAGCGCTTCCGCTTGCCCTTGCCACCGCTCTTTCCGCGCGGCTTGGACCCCCCTTTTGAGGCCTTCCGTCCACCCGCCTTCTTGGCGGTGACTTTACGTTTGCCGGCCTTCCTGGCTGGCTTCCGAGCTGCGGAAGACTTCTTCTTGGCTGACTTTTTCCCGCCGGAAGACTTGGAGGAGCTCTTGGCGGCTTTCTTTTTTGCCCCGCCAGCCACTTTCCCGGCTCCAGCACGACTTCCCGAACTGGACGTTGCCGCCGTTCGAGAGGCAGGGGGAGCGCCGCCGAATGAGCTGGTCCGCGCCGCCCCCGGCGATGTGCTTCCGGCACCGAATCCTGTGGTCGACCCGGTTGAAGGCGGGCTGCCGAAACCCGAGCTGCCGCTCGTCCCTCCGGCGCTTCCGCCCGCTCCACCGCCAAGGCTCCCGGGTCCGCCACCGCCTAGCGTCGACTCCTGCTTCTTTCCAGATCCCTTGGGCCGTCCCCTTCTTCCTCTTGGAGCGCCACCGCCGAAGAGATCCTCCTCTTCGTCCTCTTCGTCCTCTTCGCCTTCGCTTACGACCGTAGCATCGGAATCGACCTCTTCATCATCATCCGCGTCTTCAGCGCTGTCCCACAGGCGATCGCTGTGATCCTCGTTGATGGCCCAGCCACCATCCTCGTCGTCGTCATCGTCGTAGGAACGCTTGCCGCGACTGAAGCCACCGAGATCGTCCGCATCGTCGTCGTCCGCAAAACGCAATGGCTCCACTGATTCACCGCTCGGCATTAGTCCTCCCATAGAATGTCAGCACTCGCACTGGGTAGCGCGGAATTTTCTGACTTTCGCCCGCTGCACGTCGCGTGCCTTGTGCGCCAGCACTTAAAGCTTCTCTACTCTGGACACCGAATACAACTCCGGTGGCGCGACGTCAAGGAGCAGCTTTCCGCGGCTAGCCGGATGCGGTGGATTGGGACGCTACTCGTCTCGTTACGACGTTTACAAGCGCGTCGTAAACACCCGGGTCGAACTGCTTTCCGACGTCGACGCGGAGATGATCCAGAGCAGCGAGGGGCTCCAGCGGCTCTCGATAGGCGCGCTTGGAAGTAAGCGCGTCGAACGTGTCAGCGGCGCAAAGGATTCTGGCGCCCAGGGGAATCGCTTCGCCCGACAGCCCGAGTGGATAACCGACACCGTCCCAACGCTCGTGGTGGTGCTCCACATACTTGAGCGGCTGCTTGATGTGAAAGAGGGGCGCGAGAATGTCCAGACCTATCCGCACGTGTTGCTTGACGTGCTCGAACTCATCGGCGGTGAGCCGTCCAGGCTTGTTGAGGATCGCCTCGCTTATTCCGATCTTGCCGACGTCGTGCAGACGGCCCGCAACTCTGAGGTCCTCGCACACCTTTTCTTCAAGCCCCAGCTCCTCCGCGAGCTGTCCCGCCAGCTCGGCAACGCGCTGAGAATGGCCCCGCAGGTAGAGATCCTTGGCTTCCATGGCGTTGATCAGCGTCTCGGCGATGCTTATGGACATGAGCCGCAGGGATTCCTTCTCCCGCTCGAGCTCGGCGGTGCGAAGGGCAACCTCCTCGCGAATGAGCTTGTCGAGGCGGCGCTGCTCCATGAGCTCCGAGCGCTTGTGGAGGGCTCGATCGACGGCTTGCTGGAGATCGGCGAGCTCGACGGGCTTCATCAGATAGTCGGTTGCGCCGGAAGACAACACCTCCGTCGCGGTAGCCGCATCGTTGACGGCGGTCAACATGATGATTGCCAGATCCTGATCTCGTTCCAGCGCCTGTGGAACGATCTGGACTCCGGTCATCCCCGGCATTCGCACATCACACAACATGAGGGCGAAGGACTCCTTTTCCAGAATCCGGAGGGCGTGATCACCGGAGCCAGCGATTTCCACCTCGTAGCCGCGGGAGCGGAGGAATTTGCGCAGCGCGAGGCGAATTGTCTCCTCGTCGTCGACGACCAGAATCTTGGTCACTTCTTCGCCTCGCTGTAGAGCGGGAGAAGAATCGTGAACGTTGTCCCGACTTCGGGCGTGCTTTCCACCGAGATCGTTCCGTCGTGCGCCTGAATGATGCCGTAGCTCACGCTGAGGCCGAGTCCTGTCCCCTCACCGGGAGGCTTGGTGGTGAAGAAAGGCTCGAACACGTGCTGACTCACTGATCGCGCCATTCCGTGCCCGGTGTCCGAAATCACGATCTGCACCATGCCGTGCTTGCGCTGTGTCGTCAGCGACAGGTGACGGAGCTGCGTTCTCTCCATGGCCGATTCGGCGTTCACGAGAAGGTTGAGCAGAACCTGCTGCAGCTTTTGTTCGTCGCCACGAGCCCGGGGATTCGATTCATCGAGACGCATGTGGACATCAATGCCGCCCGACCGGGACGCGAGGGCACGAAGTCGCACGGTATGCTTGACGATGGTGTTGATGTCGACCGGTACATCGCGCGCGTCGGTCTTGCGCGCGAAGAGGAGGAGATCGCGAATCACCCCGATCGCGCGATCGGCCTCGCGCTTGATCAGACTCACCGACTCGAACTGCTCACCCTCCAGATTGTCCTCGAGGAGGAGCTGCGCGAAGGTCGAGATGCCGGTTAGAGGATTGTTCAGCTCGTGCGCGACGCCGGCGACGAGCTCGCCGATAGCGGCGAGCTTTTCGGTCCGTCCGAGGTGGTCGGCGACCCGTCGCTCCTCGGTAAGATTTCTGATGCCGATCACGAGTCCGACGATGTTGTCGCTCCCGTCGCGAATGTGGCTCAACGTTACGGCAGCGGGAAACTCGGTTCCGTCCCTTCTCCGATGAACGTGCTCGCCGGTCCAGAGTTGCTGTACATCGTGCGAGCTCGCGGGAATCGTCTGGCGCGGCGTGGGCTGGGACGAGGGAACGACGAAATCGTCGACGGTCAGTCCGGCGATCTCATTTGCTTCGTAGCGATACTCCTTGATCGCGGCGGTGTTGGCGTATTGAACCTTCGCGTCGACGCCCAGTATCAGCACAGGCTGATCCATCGTCGCCAGCGCCGCGGCGAGTGTCCGCTCGCGCGCGTGAGTTCGATGCTCGTCTTCGCTGAGGAGCAGTACATCGATCGCGAGGGCGACCGCGGGCGCGAGACGCAATAACGCATCGATGTGCGGCCCGGTCTCCATCTGCGCAGTCGGGGACGTTACGACGAGAACTCCGAGTCGGCGGCTGCTCGCGATGAGCGGAATCGCAATGGCAGGCTCCTCCGGAACCTGGAGGGGATTGTGAGCCTGCTCGCGGAGATTCTCGACGAAGGTCGGCTCCTCCGTTGCCCAGGGCGTGCGAACCGCGCTATTCTCGACCGGGGCCGTCATACCTTCCATCTGCTCGCAAGTACCGCGGGCGGCGACACAGGTGACGGTGGTTCCATCGGGCGAGACGATGCCGATCGCCTTTCCACTCGATGGGACGACGTCGTCGAGAATCGCAAGGATGTTGTGACTCGCCTCAGCAACAGTCACCTTGCGAAGCGCTACCCGCGCGACCTCGGCTGCGGCTTCAGTCTGTCTCTGCTCACTGCGCTGCGCATCGAAGAGTCGTGCGTTCTCGATAGCGACAGCCGCCTGGCGCGCGATCAGCATGATGAGATCCAGATCGTGCCCGTCGTACGCGTCGGTCTTGTACGAGAGGACCTGCATCACACCCACGGTCCGGTCGTGGTAGGTGAGGGGCGCCGTAATCTCGCTCTTCACTTCCCGCTTCGACGCCACCTGGAAGATCGTTCCCTTCCACCAACGCTCTGGCTTCGAGGAAATGATCGGCACGCCCGTCTGGAAAACCTTGGTGATCGTCTCCGTTCCATGCGGGAAGTCGAGGACACTCTCCCCCTCGCGCTCCTTGGAATCGACGATGATGCAATGCGCATTGAACTTCCCGCGCACGGGGTCGGCGATCATGAGCGCAAAACAGGGAGCGTCCACCACCGATGCGACCGCCTTGTAAATCTCGCCATACGCTTCGTTCAGCGAGATCGTGGCCGAGATGGCCTGCTGTACCGTCGCGACCGCCGCGAATCGCGCGGCGCGACGCTCGAGCTCGGCGACCAGCTCAGTCGTCAATGAACTCCACGGTCACCGGGCGCGTGATCACACCGGCCCTGACGCCTTCCTCGAGGAAAAGCCGGATTGCCGCACGGCCGCGCTCGCCGTAGTCGAGCGTCCAGTCGTTCACGTACATCCCGACGAACGTGTCGGCCTTGCTCCGATCGAGTCCCCGCGCATAACGCATCGCGTGGTCGAGAGCATTCTTGCGATGATCGAGGCCGTACGCGATGCTCTCGCGAAGGTGCCGGGAGACCTTTTTCTGGATGTCGCGCGGCATGTCTTTCCGGATGACGTTGCCGCCGAGCGGAAGCGGCAGGCCCGTCTTCTCGAGCCACCACGCGCCCATGTCGGCTACCAGATGGAGTCCATCATCTTTATAGGTGAGCTGGCCTTCGTGGATCAGCAGACCGGCATCGACGTCGCCGCGAAGAACGGCCTGCTCGATTTGATCGAAGGGGACAACGACGGGGACGAAATCCGGCTGGAAGAGCTTGAGCGCCAGGTATGCGCTCGTCCTCATTCCCGGCACCGCGACTCGCTTGCCCGCGATCTCTTCGTGCGTCATCGGGCGTTTCGCCACCAGCATCGGGCCGTAGCCGTCGCCCATCGATGCTCCGTGGGGGAGCAGAGCGTACAATTCGGAGAGATACGCATAGGCATGAATCGAGACGGCAGTGACGTCGAGCTCTCCGCGCAGCGCGCGACCGTTCAATGTCTCGATGTCCTGGAGCTCGTGGATGTAGCTGATTCCCTGGGTATCGATCTGTCCGTCGGCGAGCGCGTAGAACATGAACGCATCGTCCGAATCGGGGCTGTGGGCAAGATGAATCGTGCTGGGTGAGGTCATGACTTCATTCCAAGGCTTTTCCGTGCCTGCGATACAGCGTTCGAGATATCGTCCTGGTGCCGGACGTACTCGTCGCGTTTCTTTGCCAGCTCCGCTTTCTGCGCGGCAAGGAGCCTTCGCTCATAGGAATGGAGCTGAATGGTGTCGCCGGCGAGAGTGGCAAGGCGTGCCTCCAGAACCAATCCGAGAAGGTGATTCGGATTCTCGCGAAGAATGGTGTCCGCCTGTGCTTTCGCCAGAGGAATCGCTCCCGCGACCTCGCCGATCCGACCCATGTCGTAGCGCTGGTCCGTGTTGAGAGGGGCGAGCATGAGGTACGACTGAAGCGCCATCGGCGCGAAGAACTGGACGCTGTCGCTCTTCCCCTGGCTGGCGAGCAGCATTACACGGTTGTAGAGGCGGTCAGCGCGCTCCTGTGGAGACATGCTCGAGATGTCGGGGGCTCGAACTGGCGTGGATTGATCATCGGCCGCGCCTCCGCGATCGTCGAGTCCAGCCTGTGGCAACGCATTTTGCGAACCGTCAACAGTGCTCCCGCGCCGGGCATTGAAACCACGTCC
Source organism: Gemmatimonadaceae bacterium (assembly GCA_041484425.1). Classification (GTDB taxonomy): domain Bacteria; phylum Gemmatimonadota; class Gemmatimonadetes; order Gemmatimonadales; family Gemmatimonadaceae; genus UBA4720. The sequence continues at coordinate 5,990 of JBGPHO010000036.1, read as the reverse complement.
GGCTGCCATCGCGAAGAGAGCGAGAAACGCCAGCGCGGCGACGACCCAGGGAAGCGCGTTCGTTCTCGCCTCACGCGTGACAGGTGCAGCGGCTCCGACGGCGGTGCCGCAGCGGTGACAAAACCTGGCGCCGGGACTTAGATCGGCGGCGCAGGAGGCACAGGTGGCCCCGGCCAGCGGGACGCCACAGTTCGCGCAATAATGGCCACTTGCCACTGTGCCACAGGACGGACAGGTCTTGTTCGAGTCGGATGCGGAGGGGGACGTCATTCGCTGAAATTACTCAGGCGCCGTGCTGTATGCATCCGCGATAAGTCACGGATCAAACTGCAACTGAAGACTACCTGCCAGGGGCTATAGGCGCGCCGGCTACGGGTTGCGGGCTAGGCTCCGATAAGAATCAAGGACAGCCCGAAGCCCCAGGCCGTAAAGCCGAATGCCCCTGGCAGGTAGTCTTCAGTTGCAATTCCCTTCGTGGTAGCGATCGAGGGATCAGACCGGAAAGAGCATCTCCCGGTACTTCGGCAGCGGCCAATAATCGTCTCCCACCGACAGCTCCAGCGCGTCGCAGGTCTTTCGCACTTCCGCCATGGTGTCGGCTCCCTCTGAGGTGAGCATCTCCGCCTGGCCGGTCGGATCATCGTGCTTCGCCTCGACGCGAGCGATAACGTCGCTCATATCTTCGCGAAATTCCTGGAGCTCCTGCACCAGCTCGCCCACCTGATTTGCGGTAACTATCTGCGGAATCACGGCGACCCCTGCTGCCTTCGATTGTGAAGCGGCCTCGGAAAGCAGCCCGAGATAACTGTAAGCCGCCGGAATCACCATCGTGTCCACGATCTCGCGCATTGTGTGCAGCTCGATCAGCATGTCCTTCACGTAGCGCTCGACGCGGACGTGGTAGCGGGACTCCAGCTCCTCCTTGGTGAGAACTCCGAGCTTGGTGAGGAGCGTCCGCGACTGCTTCGAGACGAGCTCCTTCAGGGCCTCCGGGGTCCGGCGCAGGTTGGGAAGGCCCCGTTTCTTCGCCTCCTTCACCCACTCTTCAGAGTAGTTGTTTCCCTCGAAGCGAATGGGCGCCGTCTCCTTGAAAACTTCGCCCACGACCTTGAGCACCGCGTCGTCGACCGACTTTTTCTTTTTGAGAGTCTCTCGCAGCGAATCAGTGATCTCGCCGATCGCATCGGCGACAGCCGTGTTGAGAAGCGCTACCGGGAAAGCAATCGACGCCGATGACCCGACAGCGCGGAACTCGAACTTCTGTCCGGTGAAGGCGAAGGGCGACGTACGGTTACGATCGGTATTGTCGCGCTGAATCTCCGGCAGCTTGGCCACTCCGAGCTTGATCATCTGCTGTTCGGCGGTCTCGGAGCCCTTTCCGGCAGCGATCTCTTCGATCACGCGCGTGAGCATATCGCCCATAAAGACCGAGATGATAGCGGGCGGGGCCTCGTTGGCTCCGAGCCGGTGCTCGTTGCCCGAGGTCGCGATGCCGGCGCGGAGCAAACCTGCGTGCTTATGGACTCCCTTGAGGACCGCGGCGAGGAAGGCGAGGAAGCGAATGTTCTGGTGGGGTGTCTTGCCGGGCTTGAGGAGGTTCAAGCCGTCCAGCTCAGGCGAGTCGGCGATCACAGACATCGACCAGTTGCAGTGCTTTCCCGAGCCGTTGATGCCAGCGAACGGTTTCTCGTGCAGTAGCGCCTGGAGGCCATGTCTTAGTGCTACGCGTCGGAGCGTCGCCATCACGAGCATGTTGTGGTCGACGGCGAGATCGGTTTCCTCGAAATACGGCGCCATCTCGAATTGGCAGGGCGCGACTTCATTGTGGCGGGTGGTAATCGGGACTCCGAGCTTGTACAGCTCGAACTCCGCTTCGGAAATGCATCCCTGGATGCGTTCCGGAATTCCACCGAAATAGTGGTCCTCGAGCTGCTGTCCGCGCGGCGGCGGAGCGCCGATGAGGGTGCGGCCCCCCATCACGAGGTCCGGGCGCAACCCGAAGTGCGCGCGATCGATGAGAAAATATTCCTGCTCAGGTCCCAACGTCGTGAAGACGCGCTGCACCCCTTTGTCGCCGAGCAGCTCGAGGAGCTCGATGGACTTCTGCGACAGCACATCGGAGCTTCTGAGGAGTGGCGTCATTTCATCGAGCGCTTCGCCGTTGTAGCCGATGAAGACCGAGGGAATGCAGAGAGTGCGCGCGCCGGTGGATTCGACGATGAAAACCGGGCTGGCTGGGTTCCATGCCGTATAGCCCCGTGCTTCCCAGGTCGCACGCAGTCCGCCGGAAGGGAAACTCGACGCGTCGGGCTCGCTCTGAATCAGCTGATCGCCGGTGAAGGATTCCATCGGCTGCCGATCGTCATCAAACGCGAAGAACGCGTCGTGCTTTTCTGCCGTAAGTCCGGTCTGAGGCTGGAACCAGTGGGTGAAGTGGGTCACGCCGCGCGAGATCGCCCATTCCTTGATGACCTGGGCGACGGCTGGCGCGATGGCGCGATCGAGCTTCTTGCCGTGGCGGATCGATGCGGCGAGACTGCCGAAAACTTCTCGCGGAAGCTTGTCGCGCAGCTGCCTCACTCCCAGAATGTTGACGCCGAAGTACTGGGAAGTCGGCCCGGGTATTCCGTCCTTGCTGAAGCCGGGAGCGATTCGGGGCTCCCGCTTCGAGATCTCGTTCAGAAGAGCTTTACGCGGAGTGATGGCGGCGGCTGTCATGGGTGTTTGAGCTGATAAGAATGTAAGTCATATAGAGTGCATAACCGGCACATTTGAGCGATCAAATTCACCATTCTGTCCAAGATATGCAAGGAAAAGCGCACAATTTCGTGCGATGTTTGCAAATATTCTACGACGGGGCTACGTTCAGCCCATGCCCCGACCTCGCTCCCAGATTCCTGATACCTCAGGCGCTACGGCGAAAGACATCCTGGAGCTCGCCGCCGCCAACAACGTCCGCTTCCTCAGACTGCAATTCACGGACATCCTCGGCATCAACAAGAACGTGGAGATCCCCGCGTCGCAGTTCGAGAAAGCGCTGGCGGGCGATATCATGTTCGACGGTTCCTCGATCGAAGGGTTCGTTCGGATCGAGGAATCGGACATGTTGCTGGCGCCCGATTTCAGCACGTTTCAGATATTTCCCTGGGGTGACGAAAAGAGTCGCGTTGCCAGGCTGATCTGCGACATCAACACTCCCGACGGGAATCCCTTTGCCGGAGACCCGCGTGGAGTCCTCAAGAATATGATCGCCCGCGCGGCCAAGCTCGGCTACACGATGAACGCGGGGATGGAAGCCGAGTTCTTCATGTTCAAGCCGCCGCCCGACGAGGAGCCTTCGACGATCACGCACGACGTCGGATCGTATTTCGACCTCGCGCCGGCCGATCTGGGAGAAGATGCGAGGCGCGCGATCGTCGATGTCCTCGAGCGAATGGGATTCGAAGTCGAAGCCGCGCACCACGAAGTCGCGCACGGCCAGCACGAGATCGATTTCAGATACGCCGAGGCACTCAAGACGGCGGACAACATCGCGACGTTCCGGTTCGTGGTGAAGTACATCGCCCGGACTTTCGGCCTCACAGCGTCGTTCATGCCCAAGCCGATCTTCGGGCAGAACGGCAGCGGCATGCATACCCATCAGTCGCTTTTCCGCGGGAAAAAGAACGCGTTCTGGGACGAAAATGGAGAGTGGGAGCTTTCCAGCACGGCGCTCAACTATATCGGAGGGCTGCTCAGGCACGCACGCGGCTTGACGGCGATAACGAACCCTCTCGTCAACTCCTACAAGAGGCTCGTGCCCGGCTTTGAAGCGCCGGTCAACGTGGCGTGGTCGATGCGCAACCGGTCACCGATGATCCGGATTCCGGATCGTCGCGGCTCGGGGACCAGGATCGAGCTGCGAATTCCGGATCCCTCTGCGAATCCCTATCTCGCGCTGGCAGTGCAGCTGGCGGCCGGACTCGACGGCATCGCGACCAAGGCCGATGCCCGCGAGCCCGTCAACTCCAACATCTGGGAGATGTCGCACCGCGAGAAGCGTCGCCTCCGGATCGACGACCTGCCGCACAATCTGGGAGAGGCGTGCGATGAGCTGGAGAAGGACGATGTGATTACCGAAGCTCTCGGTGAGCACATCACGACCCAGTTTCTGGCCGCGAAGCGCCTCGAGTGGCAGGAATACATCACGCAGGTCTCGCAGTGGGAGCTCGATAACTATCTCGCCAAGTACTGAGGCGGAGGCACCAAGCAGGATTCTGAGATCTGTTCCGTTCGGTCTCACAGTGCTGCGACTCCTGCTGGCCCCGGTGCTTGTCTGGCTCGTTTACGCGGGTGCCCCTGGAATCGCATTCGCAGCCGTGATATTCGCGGCCTTCGTTTCGGATTACTTCGACGGTGTGATTGCCCGTCGCGTCGGAGTTGCGAGTCCCGAGCTTCGTCATTTCGACAGCAGAGCAGACCTCGTGTTCTATGCGACGGCGGCGTGGTCGGTGTGGCGTCTGCATCCGGACCTGGTCCGATCCATTGCGATTCCGGGGCTGATCGTCATCGGACTCGATGTCGTCCGCCACGTTTTCGACTTTGCGAAGTTCAGAAAGGACGCGGCATACCACGCCTGGAGCTCCAAGGTCTGGGGCCTCTCGCTCGCCCTGGCACTGGTGCTGCTCATGGGCTTTGGCGTGACCCAACCCTTCGTCGCGATCACGGTCGGCCTTGGCCTCGTCGCCCAGGTCGAAGGGCTGTTGATCTCGGTCGTGCTTCCCGTCTGGACGCACGATGTTCCGACGGTAATTCATGCGCTCCGAATCAGAAAAAACCATTTGGGAAGCGCCACAGGCGGGAAACGGCAGCCGAGTTAGTTATTTATCGAATGGCGGCGTCCGCCTCAGCGACTTCGCTTCTTTCCTCCGGAGCTCTTTCGTGCCGCGCTCCTAGGGGGGACCTTGGCGCCCTTCTTTCGGGCCTCAGACAGGCCGATAGCGATCGCCTGCTTCCGGCTTTTCACGGTCCGTCCGCTCCTTCCGGATTTGAGCGTTCCTTTTTTCCTCCGCCGCATCGCGCTCTCGACGCGCTTCGACGCCGCATTGCCGTATTTCCGGCGGCCTGAAGATTTCCGTCCAGCCATTCTCCTCCTCCGTTTTGAAGTCATAGTCTCTGTTCCCGGACCGATTGGCGCGTGTTGTGCCTAAAGAACCCACGCGTCGATCGAGCATTGGTCGCCCATCTCAAGTCGCACTGATATGAGCAGTCGGACCGGCATGGAAGCGGAAGCCATCACTCGTCTCACAGACGGCCTGCAACCGCAGGCGATTCGGGCAATTCTTGTGCAATGCCTGGTTGGAGAGCTGGCTCCGTCGGCGGCAATCTCGCGGATGCTCGCGGTGGAGGGCGCGTCCACAGTTCGTGCGGCAATCGATGATGTCACGCATCGCGCGGCCACCATCTCGCGCGCCAGCGACATGCTCGTTCACGACAGGGTGGATGAGCTGACGCAGATTTTCGTCGAGCAAGTCTCCGAGCTCGCGGACGTCAGCGAAGCCGCGAAGAGCTGGACTGGATACGGGCACGGGCCAGTATCTCGTCCTTCAAATTCTGGCGACCGCGACGAATCCCGAGCAGCTGAATAGGCTCAGACTCGGACCACAAGCACAGGGTGGGACCCATAGGTAGCTTATGCCCGTAGGCAGGGTGACCTCGGGTTGGGCGTACACTTCGCTTGGAGTCCGTCACGCCAGATATGCGGTTCGCTTCGGGATTGATCGCACTCCTCGCTGCCACGCTCGTCGCCCTGATGATTGCGTGCGGGGATGCATCTGGCCCGAAGACCGGCCCCCCAGCCAGCATTGTCCCCGTGCCGGACGCCGCTCAAGGCACATCGGAGGTTGGGAGCAAGCTCGGGCAGCCGCTGATGATCAGGGTTTCGGATTCCCAGGGACAAAACCTGGCCGGCATTGCGGTCGTCTGGAACACATCGTCCGGAACTCTCAGCG
>JBGPHO010000035.1:0-14332 GCA_041484425.1 Gemmatimonadaceae bacterium | reverse complement strand
GGACTTATAGGGGTTTTGCCTGTTGCGTTGCCGTGGCGAGCGCGTCGTGTGCGCCGGCGCGGGGTCCAACCGCGCCGGGCCCCGCCCCCGTGACCTTCCCGCCGCTCGTTCCTGCCCCTGTTCCTCCAGCGAGTCCGAAGCTGCCCCCGGTCCCCGATGTGCGGGGCCCGCTTCAGATCAGCGTCGCGTATCCGAAGCCGGAGCAGCTCCTCACCGTTCGGGATTCGAATTTCATTTTCGGCACCGTCGGGACCGGAGATGCCGCGCTTCACATCAACGGAGTAGCGGTGCCCGTCTGGCCCAATGGGGCGTTCATGGGATGGCTTCCGGTCCCGCCGGATAGCGCGCCGCGCTACGAGCTGCTCGCGTCGAGTGGAACCGAGAGAGCGCGCCTCGTTCTCCCGGTGAGGATTCCACCGGTGCCGGACACCACGCACCGCGACAAGCTGGTGGGCGATACGCTGCGACCCGTTCCATCGGCGGACACGCTCATACCGGTGCCGGGAAGTGTCTATGTCATGCTCGGCGCGCCCGCGTCGACGGTGGACGACACTGACCGTGTGACGATCGCGCGCCCCTCTCCGGGGAATGGCCAGGATTACAAATGGTTTCTCTTCCCCCGCACCGTTGTGAAGATTACGGGTGCGATCAACGCGAGCGGCGATGATTTCGTGCGCATCCAGCTCGATTCGACGCAAGAGGCATGGGTTCTCCGCAGCGAGCTCCAGGCGCACAACATCTCGACCATTTCGCCGGGAAAATTCGTCGGCGACTCGGCTGCTCCTGTACGACGAATTGGAGCGGTTCGCATCGAGCCCGGCCCGGATTGGATCGACGTGGCAATCCCCATGACGGGACCACCACCGCCGTATCTGGTCGAGGAAACAGATCGGACGATCTCGCTTCTTGTGTACGGCGTGACCGCAGCGCCCGTAGTCTCGATGATGGCGGAGCCGAGCGACTCGTACTTCAATAGCATCAGCTCCTCGACTCCCGAGCAAAGCAGAGTGCGCTACACGATCAATCTCGAGCGTGCTCCCTATGGTTACCTCGCACTCTGGCAGAACGGAACGCTGATCTTCAGGGTGCGGCGCCCGCCAAGGATCGCCGACGCTGCGTCTCCGCTTCGCGGTCTCACGATCACGGTCGATCCCGGACATCCGCCCGCGGGTGCTACCGGCCCCACGGGTCTCTATGAGGGCGACGCGGTGCTCCAGGTGGGCTTGAGAGTCCGCGACCTGCTCACACAGCGCGGCGTGAACGTCGTCATGACGCGCACCACCCCCGAGCCCGTCGATCTCGGATTGCGCCCAATCATCAGCCGCCGCGCCAACGCTCAGGCTTTCGTCTCGATCCACCTCAACGCGTTCCCCGACGGCGTGAATCCATTTGTCAACAATGGGTCCTTGACGCTTTATTTCTGGCCGCATTCGAATCCGCTGGGGGTGGCGACTCAAGCGGTGCTGCTGGCCGAGATGGGACTTCGCGACAACGGGACCAAATTCCAGAACCTTGCGGTAGCCCGCGGGACATGGATGCCATCGATTCTCACCGAGGGGGCATTTGTCATCATGCCGGATCAGGAAGCAGCGCTGAGAACCCCGACGTACCAGGAGGCTTACGCCACCGCGATAGTGCGTGGCCTCGAGAGCTACTTCGCATCGATGGCCCAAAAACCGTGAGATCGCTCGCGCTCGCCGCCGCGTTGCTCGTCTTCGCGGCGCGGGCCGCGGGGGCGCAGCTCCCTCCCAACGAGGACTGGCGCACGCTCCACACGCGGCACTTCCGCGTGCACTTTACTCCAGCCGTCGAGGAAGAGGCGCGCAGAGCGGCAGTGAACGCCGAGCGCGCGTACGCCGAGCTGTCGTCGGAGCTGGTCCCGCCGCGCGGCACTATCGATCTCGTCATCTCGGACAACGTCGACTACGTGAACGGCTACGCGACACCGTTCCCCTCAAATCGCATCGTCGTTTATGCGCACCCGCCCACGGACGCATCGGGACTCCGCAACTATGATGACTGGAACGCGCTCGTCGTGACCCACGAGCTGACACACATCTTCCATCTCGATCGCTCGCGCGGAATCTGGGCTATCGGTCAGGCGATCTTCGGCAGGAACCCTCTGCTCTTTCCGAGTCTGTACGAGCCCCGCTGGGTGCTGGAGGGACTCGCAGTTTATTTCGAGTCGCGAATGACGGGCGTGGGCAGGCTCGAGAGCTCCGAGCACTCGATGACCGCCCGGGCGGCGGCGCTCGCCAACCACGTGCCGACGCTGCAGGAGCTGTCTCCTGGCACATCGCGCTTTCCGGGCGGCGAGGTCATCTACATCTACGGCTCGCTGTTATTCGACTACCTGTCGCGCACGCAGGGGCCCGGCAGCATTCGCAAGTTCGTCGAGAGCGGTGCGAAGACTCCGCTTCCCTTTATTCTCACGCTGACATCACGGAACGCGTTTGGAATGTCGTTCCAGACGGCGTGGAAACACTGGCGCGACTCGCTGGTTCGCGAGATGCGCGCCCCACACGAGGTGATGCCGGGGTGGCGCCAGCTCACAAGCGGCGGACGCGTCGCACTCTTTCCGCGCTGGCTCGGCGACACGACTCTCGTGTACGCGGGTGACAAGGCGCGCGAGACGCCCTCCGCGTATGAGGTAACTCTCTCGGGACGAGAGACGCGCCTCGGGCGGCGCAACGGAACGAGTCCCAATGTAAGAATGCCCGAGGGTGGCATTCTCTTCTCGCAGCCCGACTTCCTGGATCCGTACCACATTCGGAACGATCTCTACGTAGAGAGAAATGGTTCGCAGACAAGGCTCACGACCGGAGCCCGGTTGACCGCGCCCGACGCGCGCGCCGACGGCGAGATCGTCGCCGTTCAGGACGAGCCGGCGACGACGAGACTCGTCCGGCTCTCGCGCGACGGACGCACCCTCGTGCCGCTCACATCCACGAGCATCGACGTGCTGTGGGCTGATCCGCGCTGGTCCCCCGACGGCTCGCGCATCGCGGCTGTGATGCAGAGTCGCGGAAGATCCGAGATCGTCATCATGGACGCGGATGGGAAAATGATCGATTCCTTCGGTGCGACCCACGCCATCAACTCGAGCCCGAGCTGGTCGCAGGACGGGCAGCGGATCTACTTCAGCTCCGAGCGCAGCGGCTCGCCCCAGATCTATGTCGCGGACGTTACTACGTTTGCGCCGACGGTTGGCAGGATCAGCAACGCGTCCACGGGAGTGTTCGCCCCAGAGGCATCACCCGATCAATCGCAGCTGGCGACCCTGCTGTTCAAGGCAGACGGATATCATCTCGGCGTCGCGCCGCTCTCGTCGCTCGCGCGCGTTGCCTCCGACAGCGCGAGGACGAGCCCGCGCGCTGGCTGCACGAATTGCGTTGCGGTCCCGCCCGGGCTTGCGCCACTGGGCGCCTCCGATACTTCCCGCGCGACGAAATATTCGCCGTGGCAGTCGCTCTTGCCGCGCTACTGGATTCCGGTCATCGAGAGCAGCACGGACGACGGAACATCCTGGGGCGCGGCCACCAGCGGCTCCGACATTGTGGATCGCCACGACTATCTCGTCGAGGTTCTTCACAATTCGCGATGGGCGCAAAACTCCGCGTGGCTCTGGTACCGCTATTCGGGATTCGGCCTGCCGCTGCTGGATCTATACTCGTCGCAGAACTTCTCCAACGCGAATGACACTCTGGTCACCGGGGCCGCTAGGGCGCCGTTCGGATTCACATTGCGCGAGAGAATTGTGTCGCTACAGGCGACGTTCATTCGTCCGCGTTTTCGAACCTACACCCTCGCTTCGATCGGCGCAGAGCTCGAGCGACTCGCCTACTCCACTCGACCCGACACAGTGCTACAGCATCTGTCGTCGGTCTACTCGCAGAGCAGAAGCTATCCGGCATTGATCGCGTCGGCGGGCTGGTCGAACGCGCAGCGCCCGGGCTTGAGTATTTCGCCCGAGGATGGAATCAGCATCAGCGCTGCCGGACGTCAGCGTTGGCGAGGAGGCACGACTGGCGGCGCCACGCGCAGCGTCGTGGGAACGACGTTGGCCTACAAGTCGCTCGACCTGCCGGGTTTTGCGCACCACGTTCTCGCGCTTCGCGCCGCCGGTGGGATCACCGATGACGGAAGTCCCGATCTTTTTTCAGCCGGCGGAATCAGTGGGACGGCGCTTGAAGTCTTCCCCGGGGTTGCGCTTGGCCAGCAGCGTCGAACGTTCGGCGTGCGCGGATATCCCGTCGGCGCCGAAGGCGGAATTCGCGCATATTCGGCCGCGGTCGAGTATCGGGCGCCGCTCGCCGCACCATCGCGCGGCTTCCGCTTCATCCCGATCTTCGTCGACCGAACGTCGCTAACGATCTTCGGAGAGACAGGTCGGGCGTTCTGCCCCGCCAGTGCCGATACCACTAGCGGATTCTGTAGCACATCGAAGATCGGGAATCCTGCCATGGCCTCGGCCGGCGCCGAGCTCAATTTTGACACCGGGCTTCAGCTCGATACGCAGGCTCGGCTCAGGCTGGGGCTCGCATTTCCATTGATCAATCGAGAGCGGCTCGGGGCCAGTGCAGCACAGGCTTACGCGACGTTTGGAGCGTCGTTTTGACTCCATTTGGCACGCGTGTATCTAAGCAAACGGAAGTTTTCCAGCGGCGGCACTACAGCCGAGCCTCGCGAGTCTTCCTCGTCGTTCTCCGCGATTCGCTGGTCGTTTGTTTCCCGTTCAGCTGACCTAACTACAGGCTCCCGGTGTACTTATAAGGGCGAGGGGTCCGGCCACTATTTTGTGGGTGGCGAGCGCGAGGTGCGCGCTTGGATCAGCGAATCTCGATGCACCTCAACGTGGAAAAAAGATAGTCGAGCATCTATTCGTGATGTGGAATACATAAGTCGTTGTCATAGAAGGAGATATGTAAACACTGGCGCGGACTCACGAATACGGGTAGTATCCGTGCCCGCATCGAAAACACCGATGCCCAAGCGTGAAGTACCGAGTCCGTCGTCTTCTTACTTGACAACCATTTTATCCTGCGGAGAGTTGTAACTAATGCCCATACCTGCCGTCCCGCCCCAGGGCGAAGCCCAGCTGAATGACAATGCACGGACCGTGATCAGCAAGCGATATCTGATCAAGGACGCGTCGGGCACGCCTGTGGAGCAGCCGGAAGACATGTTCTGGCGGGTTGCGGGTACGGTTGCTGAGGCAGACCGCCGGTACGGCGCGAGCGACAGCGAGGTCTCGGACATGGCGGAGAACTTCTACCGCCTGATGGTCGAGCGTCGCTTCGAGCCGAACTCCCCGACACTGATGAACGCGGGACGCCCCCTTGGGCAGCTCTCGGCTTGCTTCGTTCTGCCCGTCGAGGACGCGCTCTCCAACGGCCGCGACGGGATCTACGATACACTGCGGGCGATGGCGCTCATCCACCAGTCAGGTGGCGGAACGGGATTCGGGTTCTCGAAGCTGCGCGGCAAGGGCTCGATGGTTCGCTCGACGACAGGCGTCGCATCAGGCCCGGTGTCGTTCATGAAGCTCTACGATGCATCGACCGATGCCGTGAAGCAGGGCGGCACGCGCCGCGGCGCCAACATGGGAATCCTGCGTGTCGATCACCCCGACGTCATGGACTTCATTACCTGCAAGGAAGACCTGACGCAGATCACGAACTTCAACATTTCCGTCGCCGTCACCGACAAATTCATGACAGCGGTGAAGGCGGGCACGAGCTACGATCTCGTGGATCCGAGCAGCGGCAAGATCACCGGCCAGCTCGACGCTCGCGCCGTCTGGGCGAAGATGATCGATGGGGCGTGGAGAACGGGCGAGCCCGGCTGCTTCTTCATTGATGAAGCGAACCGCTACAATCCGGTTCCGCACGTGGGTAAGTACGAGGCGACGAATCCCTGCGGCGAGCAGCCGCTCCTCCCATACGACGTCTGCAACCTCGGATCGATCAACGTCGGCTACTATGTGACGGATGAAAAGATGGATTGGGACGCGCTCAAGCGCGACATCCACCTCTCGGTTCGGTTCCTCGACAACATCATTGACGTCAACAAGTATCCGCTGCCCGAGATCGACGCGCTCTCGAAGAGAATCCGTCGCATCGGCTTCGGCATCATGGGCTTCGCCGACGCCCTCGTGCGCCTCGGCATTGCTTACAACAGCATCGAAGGCGTCGAGTTCGGACGCCAGCTTCAGAAGTTCGTGGATGTCGAGTCGAAGCGTGAGAGCGAGCGACTCGCCAACGAGCGCGGGCCGTTCCCGGAGTGGGCCAGATCGATCTGGGGTCCCGACGAGACGTGCGCGCGCGATGCGAAGGGAAATCGCATTCGCCCAATGCAGCTGCTGCGCAACTGCAACGTCAACACGATCGCTCCGACCGGCACCATCTCGATCATCGCGGGCTGCTCTTCGGGCATCGAGCCGCTTTTTGCCGTTGCATTCATGCGCAACCAGGCGGGTGCGCTGATGCCCGACGTGAACGAAGACTTCGTCGCGATCGCACAGAAGGATGGCTGGTACTCGGAAGAGCTGATGGAGAAGATCGCGAAGGAAGGTCACATCCATTTCGACGAAGTGCCGAAGCAGGTGCAGCGCGCATTCGTCACGGCGCACGACATCACGCCGGAGTGGCACGTCAGAATGCAGGCCGCCTTCCAGGAGAATTGCGATTCTGCGATCTCCAAGACGACCAACTTCCCGCACGCGGCCACTCCCGACGACGTGCGCGAGATTTACGAGCTCGCCTACGCGCTCAAGTGCAAGGGCGTGACGGTTTACCGCGATGGCTCGCGCGACAATCAGGTTCTCTCGACTGGCGCGACCGTGCAGGCGACAGCGGAGCGCGACGGCAAGGCCGACGCGAGAGCCGAGCGTGGCGAGCTGCACGGCACCATTGCGGAGCTCGAGGCCGAGAACGCGAGACTCAAGCAGGCGGTGTTCGACGTTGAGGCTGAGAATCTCCAGCGTCGCGCCAAGAGAGCGCGCCCCGATACTCTGCGCGGCATCACCACGCGCATCGAGACGCCACTCGGCACGATGTTCCTCAACATCACCGAGGATGACCGTGGCCAGCCGTTCGAGGTCTTTATCAACCTTGGCAAGGCGGGCGGAGCGGCAATGGCCGACGCCGAGGCAATGGGCAGGCTGATCTCGCTGGCGCTGCGATCAGGAATTCCGATTCGTGAAGTGCACCGCCAGCTGCGGGGCATCGCGTCAGACAAGGCGATCGGGCTCGGACCCAACAAGGTGCTGTCCGTACCCGATGCGATAGGCATTGCGCTCGAGAAATGGATGCGCGAGAAGCAGGGCGTGCAGCAGGAGCTGCTCGGCGCGGCGCCGTCAGCTCCTTCCGCCGATGAAGTGGCGCAGCCCAAGCCGACTCCAGTGACTGGAGAGGGCGGGCAGGGCCAGTATCGTTTCGATGCGCTTAATCGAGGCGAGTCTTTCATCGGCACGTGCCCGGACTGCGGATCGTCGCTCGAGATGGCCGAAGGCTGCGCCAAGTGTCACGTGTGCGGATTCAGCGAGTGCGGGTGAGGTAGATCCGCGCTCAGAGAGTTCGCGCCTACTTCACTCCGCCAAACCAGCGCGCGCGCTTGATCCCTTTTTCGACCAGATCGGCCGGCCCGTACTCCTTGCCGCGCTTCCACATGAAATCCATCTCCTCGTTCACAGCTGCGAGCGCAAAGCGGGACTCCTTGATCAGCAGGAACGCGGCGTAGAGCAGCAGCCCCGCGCCGAATAGTCCCAGCGCGATCGGAACCATGGTAAACTCGGGGCCTGTGATCGCAACCAGGCCGATCGTCACGCTCGTGCCGACGAAGAATGCCAGCGCCGCGTACAGGCGCGACAGCGCGCGCTGCAGCAACCGTGATCGCGTCGTCACGAAGTCGAGCTGAACGAAGAGCATACGCCGCTCTTCTTCTCGATCGTCCTGTCGCTGGTCGGAGGCGCGCGGAATAAGTGAGCTCGAGATCTCGCGTGTGCGCGTCACTGCCTTGCTCAGCCTGTCCGAGGTCGCGAGGATGAGCGATCCGCACGCCGAGATGAGCACCGCGGGCGTGATCATGGCGGAGAGAACTGAAATCGCGTCGGGGAAGTTGGTCATTTTGTTTTCCGACTGGTGTCGACTCGCTCCTGCATGAGGCGGATCTGCCGTGCGGGGCTGAAGATAGAGAGAGCGAGCATCCGAGCCGTGTCAACGGTTGCAATGGCGGCCTGGCCGAAAACCATGCCCTCCCTCGCCCAGCTTCCGATGACCTCGGTTGTCGGCTCGCCCGCTCCCCGTGACGTCGACTTCTTGCCGAACACTTCTCGCGGGATCGGCGGGCCCCAGCGCGTTTTGAACCACTTTGTCAGTGAGTCTCTGGAGGCACGTCGGTCGATCGGGATCAGGAGCGTTATCTCTTCCAGGCGCCGCGGCGTGGGGCTGAAGTAGAGGCTGGCGTACCCGGGCGCGGGATCCGTTTCGCAGAACATAGTCTTGGTGTCCGTTCCGACGCAGGTCAGCGGCTTGCCCATCTGCGCCTTCGTGAGGGCCGTAGCGCTATCCAGAGAAATACCGAGCCCCCAACCGCGATACGAGAGGGGGTGGTGCTGGCTCTGGGCTCCTACCAACGCCGGGAGCGACATTGCCGCGCACAGCAGCCGAGCCGTTCTCATTCGTGAATAATGTGCGAGGGGGGCCAAGTGGGATAGTCGCACTTGCCTTTCAGGTGCCTCGTTGCTCCCTTTAAGCACTTCCTCCGGGAGAACCCCAATCATGGACGACAAGAAGATCGCGGCGCTGGCAAAAAAAAACGCCGCCAAGGCGGCGAAAACGACCGGTCAAAAGGGCTTCGGCAAGAAATACGACAAGAACCTTGCTGATTTGCCCACGGACGAGGCGACGCTCAAGGAGCGGCAGGAGCACGAGCGTTTCTTCAAGGAGATGCGCAAGCGGGAATTCTGATGCACGAAAATCCCCGCCCGAGAGAGGCGCCGAGGGGTCGGGCTGGTTAGAATTGGAGAGGGGGATTTTCAATGGCCAAGAACAGGCTGCAAGAGCTTCACGACGTCGGCCAATCTATCTGGCTCGACAGCATCGATCGTCGAATGCTGCACGACGGCGAGCTTGATCGCCGCGTGAGCGACGATGCGCTCACCGGCATGACGTCGAATCCGACGATCTTTCAGAAGGCGCTGGCGTCGAGCAATGCCTACGACGATCAGATCATCGAGGCCGAGCAACAAGGCCTCACCAGCTGGCAGCTCTTCGAACTCCTCGAGACGACGGACGTACGCGACGCCTGCGACCACTTCGCGGCCGTCTACAGCTCGACGCGCGGAGCCGATGGCTACGTCTCGATCGAGGTTTCACCCGGGGTTTCGCACAGCGCCGATGCCACCGTCGAGGAAGCGCGGCGGCTCTGGAAGACTGTCGATCGCCCGAACGTGATGGTCAAGGTGCCCGGGACCACGGAGGGCGCGATTGCCGTGCGCCGTCTCATCGCCGAAGGCATCAACGTCAACATTACGCTGCTGTTTGCAATCCGGGCGCACGAGCGTGTGATCGAGGCGTACATGGCCGGACTCGAGGATCGTGTCAAGGCGCGCCAGCCGATCGATGGCCTCGCGTCGGTCGCGAGCTTCTTCGTGAGCAGGGTCGACACCGAGATAGACAAGCGTCTGGATGCCATGATCGCCAAGGCTTCGCCGCCGGAAAAGGAACGGCTCAAGATGCTGAAGGGCCGCGCCGCCATCGCGAACGCGAAGCTCGCCTACAGGCTGTTCATGCAGAAGTTCGCTGGCCCCCGCTGGGAAGCGCTTGCGAAGCAGGGAGCGCGCGTGCAGCGCCCGCTCTGGGCGAGCACGAGCACGAAGAACCCCGAGTATCGCGACGTGATGTACGTCGAAGAGCTGATCGGACCAGACACGGTCGACACGATGCCTCCCGCCACCATCGAAGCGTTCCGCGATCACGGAGCGGTGGAAAGAACAGTCGACAGGAAATTCGCGGCGGCCGAAGGGCTGCTGAAGGAAATCGAGGCAGTCGGAATATCGATGAAGGACGTCACCGAGAAGCTTCTGGTCGATGGAATCGCCAGCTTCCAAAAGTCCTTCGACGAGCTGATCGCCGGACTCGAGGCGAAGATCGGCTCACTCGCACCTGGCGGGAAGTGACCGGCATCTACACTCCCCGCACCAAGATCGTCTGCACGCTTGGGCCCTCGACTTCGACCGATGATTCGATCCGGGGACTGATCGAGGCCGGCATGAACGTCGCCCGCGTGAACTTCTCGCACGGGACGCACGATCAGCACGCGGCGACGATTGCAATGGTTCGGCGGCTCGGGGAAGAAGCCGGAAAGCCGATCGCCATCCTGGGCGACCTCCAGGGCCCGCGAATCAGGATCGGCGATCTGGCGAAGCCGATCACGCTCAAAGTGGGCGAAGACGTCGTGCTCGTGCACGAAGGTCATGAAAAGAACGGCGAGATTCCCGTCACCTACGACCATCTCGCGAACGACGTGCGCGTGGGCGACAGGATCCTCATCGACGACGGCCTAATCGAGCTCGTCTCCCTCGACGTGAGCAACTCGCGCGTGAAAGCCCGCGTCCTGAACGGCGGAGATCTCAAGAGCCACAAGGGATTGAATCTTCCCGGCGTACAGGTATCGGCTCCGTCGATCACCGAAAAGGACGAAGCCGACATTCGATTCGCCGTCCAGCAGCAGGTGGACTACCTCGGCCTCAGCTTCGTCAGGCGCGCGGAAGACATCGAGTCGCTGCGCAAGATGATTCCGAAGTGGCTGCTGGTCGTGGCGAAGATCGAGAAGGATGTCGCCCTCCAGAACATCGAGGCCATCGTCCGCGCCAGCGATGCGGTGATGGTCGCGCGCGGGGACTTGGGCGTTGAGCTGCCGTTCGAGGCGGTGCCCGGCGCGCAGAAGCGAATCATTCGGCTGGCGAACAAACACGGCCGCCCGGTCATCACCGCGACGCAGATGCTCGAGTCGATGATCGAGCACCCGCGTCCCACACGCGCCGAAGCGAGCGACGTCGCCAACGCGATCATCGATGGAACCGACGCCGTGATGCTGTCCGCCGAGACGGCGGCCGGCGCCTACCCGCGCCTCGC
This sequence comes from Gemmatimonadaceae bacterium, assembly GCA_041484425.1. Classification (GTDB taxonomy): domain Bacteria; phylum Gemmatimonadota; class Gemmatimonadetes; order Gemmatimonadales; family Gemmatimonadaceae; genus UBA4720. The sequence continues at coordinate 3,194 of JBGPHO010000035.1, read as the reverse complement.
GGTGGAGGCGATGACGCGCATCATCAAGGAGATCGAGACCCATCCGCCCGTCGCTCCTTTCGCCGGCGCTGAACAGGGCGGCGGAGTCGTGACGACCGAGGTCGCGATCGCCGCCGCGACAGTCGCGGCGGTCGGCATGCTGGGCGCGCCGCTGGTAGTCGTCTTCACCAAGAGCGGGTTTTCCGCGCGCGTCGTCGCATCGAAGCGACCGCCGGTTCCGATCCTGGCACTAACGGACGAGGAGCGGACGTACCGGCAGCTCGCGCTCGTCTGGGGCGTCGTGCCGGAGCTGGTGCCGCACTGCGCCGACTACGACGAGATGATGTACCAGACCAAAGGCGTCGTCGTGCGCAGAGAGCTGGCGTCGAATGGAGACCGCATAATCGTCACCGCGGGCGTGCCCTTCGACATGCCCGGGACCACCAATCTGCTCAAGGTGGAGACGGTCTGAAACTCACCTTCCTGGGAACAGGAACCAGCTTTGGCATCCCGCAGATCGGATGTGCGTGCGAAGTGTGCAGGTCGACGGACCCCAGGGACAAGCGCACGCGCGTCGGCGCTCTCGTCGAGACGGATGGGGGCACGAGCATTCTCATCGACACTCCGCCCGAGCTGCGACTCCAGCTCATCGCCGCGGGCGCCAGTAAAGTGGACGCGATTCTGTTCACGCACGACCATGCGGACCACGTTCACGGCATAGATGACATCCGGGCCCTTTCCGACCGGAGCGATGTTCCGATCGAGATGTACGGGCCACCCGATTCGATGGCGCGACTGGCGCAGCGCTTCGCGTACATCTTCGACGAGCGCATCCGTCCGCTTCCGGGAACGACCAAGCCGGAAGGACGCTCGCACCCGGTTCCCCCGGGCAAGAGCTTTCGCGTCGGGGATGTGGAAGTCACGCCGGTTTCGGTTCCGCACGGTCCAACCTCCGTTTACGGCTACCGCATCGGCAACCTCGGCTACATCACCGACGCGAAGGAGCTGCCGGAAGACGCCATCCGCGCTTTTCGAGGAGTCGATGTACTCGTCCTCAACGCGCTGTTCCGCACGCCGCACCCGACCCATCTCAGCGTGTCGGAGGCAGTGAGCGCCGCACAGACGATTGGCGCGCGGGAGACCTGGCTCACGCACCTCACTCACCGCACCGGTCACGCCGAGTTGGCGGCGGAGCTGCCACCCGGTATTGCTCCTGCATTCGACGGACTGACCGTACAGGTCAACTGAGATGACGCTGAGACTCGATTACTCCAACATGATGATCTCACCGGGCGGGATCGACCAGAAGACGTGGGCCGCCGCGGGGCAACAGTTCGCGGACGCAAAGCGTGGCTTCGATTCACTGCGGGCCACCGGCACGGTCGGATTCGTTGATTTGCCGGCCGACAGGAAGCTGCTCGACCAGGTCATCGCATTCGCATCTGCCGCGCGCGGCAAGTACGACGATGTCGTGATCCTCGGCATCGGCGGGTCCGCGCTCGGGCCAATCGCCCTTCGCACCGCGCTGCGGCCGAGCGGGTGGAACATGCTCGATGACAAAGCCCGCGGCGGCTACCCGCGACTTCATGTGCTCGACAATGTCGATCCCGAGACGATCGCGGCGCTGCTCGGACGCCTCGAGCTGGCGCGCGCGCTGTTCATCGTCACGTCCAAGTCCGGTGGAACGGCCGAGACGATGGCACAATTTCTAATCGTGTACAATCGCATCGGGTCGGCGAAGCTGGATGTCGCGAAGCACGTGGTGTTCGTCACCGATCCGAAGCACGGCGCGCTGCGTCCGTTGGCCGAGCGGCTCGAGGTACCGGCGCTCGACATTCCGCCGAGCGTTGGCGGCCGGTTCAGCGTTCTGACCCCGGTAGGAACATTGCCGGCGGCGCTCATCGGTATCGACGTGAAATCGCTCCTGGCGGGCGCCGGCGAGATGGCCGGCCGCTGCGACAAGGTGGACCTCGCGGCGAATCCGGCCGGCGTGTACGCGATGCTTCAGTGGCTCTCAGACACGCAGCTCAAAAAGTCGATCGCCGTGTTCATGCCTTACTCGGATCCACTGCGTGATTTTGCGGCGTGGTTCGTCCAGCTCTGGGCGGAAAGCCTCGGGAAGAAGCGACCCGAGGGCACGTCTGTGGGGTCCACACCGCTCGCGGCGCTCGGCGCGACGGACCAGCACGCGCAGGTGCAGCTCTTCATGGAAGGTCCGGCCGACAAGACGGTAACGTTCGTCGCGGTGAAGGAGCGCTCGACGGACGTGAAAATCCCGGCAGCTTTCTCCGACGTGACAGAGCTCGGCTACCTCGCCGGCCATTCGCTCGGCGAGCTCATCGACATCGAGCAGCGAGCCACGGCCGGCGCGCTGGCGCGGCGCGGACGGCCGAACATGACGATTCACCTCGACCGGGTGGATGCGGCCCACATCGGCCAGCTGATGATGCTCCTCGAGATCGCGACGGCTTACGCCGGCCAGCTGTATGGAATCGACGCCTTCAATCAGCCGGGTGTGGAGCTCGGAAAACAGTTCGCCTACGCGCTGCTGGGCCGGCCGGGCGCGGACGCCGCAAAGAAGGAATGGGACTCGCTCCCAAGGAGTGATTCGCGGTGGACGGTGTAGGAGTTGTCAGGTAGTCTTCAGTAAGTTTCCTGGACCTTGCGACAGCCGTAAACCCAGACGAGTTTGTGACCTATATGTTCACTAATCCATTCAATAGAGCAGTGACCGTGCTGGACGGACGAGTAACCGTTCACGACGAGTCCGCCATCGCATCTCCCGCGATGGACACGCTGGCGTACACGGCGGTATTCGGGGAGCCCGACGATCGCGAGGACGCGCGCTGGCTGATCTGGGAGATCGGGCAGGCGGTGGGCGTGTGGCCGTCGTCGATCCACGATCTCTATCTGGCCCGCGGCCGCGGTCTGACCGGCGGCTTCACCGTTCCCGCCATGAACATTCGCGGCATGGCGTACGATACGGGGCGCTCTCTTTTCCGATGCGCCGTCAGGCTCAAGGTCGGTGCGCTCATCCAGGAGATAGCGCGCTCGGAGATAGCATACACCGATCAGCGGCCGTCGGAGTACGTGGCCGTGATGATGGCGGCGGCGCTGCGCGAAGGATTCCGTGGGCCGATCTTCATCCAGGGCGACCACTTCCAGGTCAACGCCAAGAAGTTCGCCGTTGATCCCGTCACCGAAGTAAATGGCGT
>JBGPHO010000034.1:0-14385 GCA_041484425.1 Gemmatimonadaceae bacterium | reverse complement strand
GATCACCGCGCGCAGTCCACCGAAGATCGTGTACAGGCCCGTAATGACGATGAGGATCGCGGCGCTGGTCCAGAAATCGAAGCCAGTCACCGCCCGCATCACCACGCCGCCGGCAAAGAGCGTCACGCTGATCTTCGTGAGCACATAACCGACGATTGACACCCAGGTGAAGTACGAGCGCGCCGCGGGATTGTACCGTCGCTCGAGGAATTCCGGCATGGTGTACACGCCGCTTCGCAGGTAGAAGGGCACGAACAGCCAGCCCAGGAGCAACAGGATGAAACTGGCGAGCCACTCGAAGTGGCCGACCGCCAGGCCGCTCGCTGCTCCGGTGCCGGCGAGCCCCACGAGATGCTCGCTCCCGATGTTGGAGGCGAAGAGGCTGGCTCCGACCGCAAGCCAACCCACATCGCGGCTCGCAAGGAAATAGTCCGAGCTCACGTTTTTCTCTTTGCGCGCGGCCCAGTAGGCGATCCCCGACAGGATGAGGAAGTACGCGGCGATCACGAGGATGTCGACGATGCTGAGGTTGCTCATGGCGTTTCTTCGGTGAGAGAGAAGTGGACGGCCGAGCTCTTTTTGCGCTACGCTCCGCGACCTCTAAAGCGGAGTTGGCGAAGAATCTGGAGCATTTTCAGGCTCCGCGCTACGACCCACGGTCCCAATCCGACTAGGTCCTGGTTCGCTTGACACGGCGTGGGTCGACTCCCACATTGGCCACCACGCCAGCGGAGGAATGCATGAGCAGCGAAATCACCCGGCGCGAAGCAGTCAAACGCGCGGCCGGCATGCTCGGGGGCTCGCTCTCCGTGCCTGCCATTTTAGGCGCGCGCCGCCCAGGTCTCGCCGACGCAGATCCTCGTCCCCCGGCTCTCGCCGACGTGGAAGCTCGGCGCACAGTCGAGCGCAACGGGTCCAATCGGGCGGCGGCGTTCAAGCTCTCGGTGACACGCTGGCCCTTTCATCAGTTCACTCTCGACCAGCTATCGCAGATGGCGCGCGAGCTGGGGCTCGATTCGGTTGAGCTCCTCGAACCGGATGAGTGGGCGGTCCCCAGACGCTATGGACTTACCTGCGCAATGGGATACGCGACAGTCCCGAATCCGGAAACCCGGCTGACGCAGGGCTTCAACCGCGTAGAGAACCACGCCTGGCTCATCCCCGCATACGAACGGGCGATTCCGCTCGCAGCCGCGGCGGGCGTGCCGAACGTGATCTGTTTTTCCGGAAGCCGAGCCGGCCAGAGCGACGACGAGGGTCGGGCAGTATGCGCCCGTGGACTCGCTCCACTCATCCCAATCGCCGAGCGGCACGGCGTGACACTGTGCATGGAGCTGCTCAACTCGAAGGTCGACCATCCGGACTATCAGTGCGATCACACGACGTGGGGCGTCGCGCTCGCAAAACAAGTCAATTCGGAGCGCTTCAAGCTGCTCTACGACATCTACCACATGCAGATCATGGAAGGCGATGTGATCCGCACGATACGCGACAACCACCGGTATATTGGGCATTACCACACCGGCGGAGTACCGGGCCGACACGAAATCGACTCCTCTCAGGAGCTGAACTATCCGGCAGTCATGCGAGCGATCGGCGAATCGGGATTCACGGGGTACGTCGCTCAGGAATTCGTGCCCACACGCGATCCGCGCACTTCACTTGCTGAAGCTGTCCGGCTCTGCCGTGTGTAGGGCGTGATGGCCCACCGCGCGCCAGAAAACCCGATCATCACCCCTGCGATGGTCCTGCCTTCGAGGCCGGACTTCGAGGTGCTGGGCGTGTTCAATCCCGCCGTCACTCGACACGACGGACAGGTCGTGCTGCTGCTGCGCGTGGCGGAGGCTCCGCGGAAGATGTCGAGCGCGCTCGCGGCCGCGCCCATCTTCAACGCGGAGACTGGACGCATCGAGATCAAGCGGTGGCAAGTCACCGAGAAAGGACCGGATGTGAGCGATCCACGGCTCGTGGTCGACAACGGTCGCACCTGGCTCACATCGATGTCGCACTTTCGCGTCGCGCGCTCCACTGACGGCATCCATTTCGACGTCGAAGGACTGCCGGCCCTCGTTGCCGCGACCGCGTACGAGTCGTTCGGAGTAGAAGACCCGCGCATCACCCTGCTCGACGGCGTGTACTGGATCACCTACACCGCTGTGTCGCACTACGGAATCGGGACGGGACTCGCCTCGACCAGGGATTTCAGAACGTTCGAGCGCCACGGAATCATCTTCCCACCTCCCAACCGCAATGTCACGATCTTCCCCGAGAAGATCGGCGGTTTGTACGCGGCATTGCACAGACCCATGCCGGAAGGTCTGGGACAGCACTCGATCTGGACCGCAACGTCGTCGGATTTGAAATCGTGGGGGAGCCACCGCCTCGTCGCGACGCCGAGGGAAGGTGGCTGGGATGACACGAAGGTGGGGGGCGGTGCGGTGCCGTTCCGCGTTCACTACGGCAAGGAAGATGGCTGGCTGGCGATCTATCACGGCGTCACAGGCTCACCGCCCACGTACGCGCTGGGCGCCCTGCTTCTCAACCGGCACGACCCCTCTCGAGTGAGAGCGCGTTCACGCGAGCCCATTCTCACGCCCGACGCGCCGTACGAGCGGGAGGGATTCTTCGGCAGTGTCGTGTTCACCTGCGGTGCCCTGACGGACGGCGATCTGGTGCGCGTCTACTATGGCGCGGCCGACGGCGTCACGGCTGTCGCCGATCTATCACTACAGGAGATTCTTTCGGGATTGGCGGAGGCGTGAGCTTCGAGCTGGGCATCAACTATTGGCCGCGGCGTAGCGCGATGTACATGTGGGAAGATTTCGACTTGGGCGAGGTGCGCGAGGATATGAGGCACATGGCTGACCTCGGCTTCGACGTCGTGCGGGTGTTTGCGCGCACGAAGGACTTCCTCCCCGCCGCGTCGACCGTGGACACCGGCATGATCGCGCGGCTGGTGGAAGTAGTCCGCGCCGCCGCCGATACCGGACTCAGGGTGGTGCCAACGCTCATCGTGCTCAACATGAGCGGCACGATCTGGTGGCCCGCCTGGATGCTCGACGCGCACGGGCGCCCGGGGGACCTTTTCTCGGATCCGGTCATTCTCCGCTCCCAGGCGGTGCTGGCGCAGACGTGCGCGCGCGCCTTCGCCGGGGACGCCGCGATCCGCGGGTTCGACCTCGCGAACGAGATCGATGACGCCCAGCTCCCTCGGTCGCGCGACGCAGGATGTGCCTGGGGCTCGAAGCTCGCGAGCACGATCAGGGAAGCCGCGCCGGACGCGAAAATCCGGATCGGCGCGCACCTCCCATCGCTGACGACCGATAACAACATGCGCGTGGACGATCTCGCCAACATTGTCGACGAGGACGTGATGCACGCCTACCCATTGTACTCGGACTTCGCCCGCTCCTTCCTCGATCCAGAGCTGGTCCCGTTTTCCTGCGCGCTGACGGCCGGACTTTCGGGCAAGGGGCGCCGGCCGCTGATGCAGGAATTCGGGATTTGCACTGCTCCAAATGGATCCGCCGGTTTTACGATCACCGACGATTTCCTCGGAGCGCCGAGGTCGCAGTACCTGGCATCAGAGGAGGAACAGGCAGCCTACTACGAGGCCGTTCTAGAGAGATTGCTTGCGACCGGCGCTGGCGGCGCCTACGCGTGGTGTTACGGCGACTATGATTCCCGATTGTTCGAACGACCCCCGCTCGCGACCGCCGTCAGAGAGCGGACTTTTGGGATTGTGCGCGCGGACGCCAGCGAGAAGCCGGCCGCCGACGTGTTCCGGAAATTCAGGCGGCGCTGCGACGAGGGTACGCAGGTGCAGGCAACCGTCGCTCGTGTGCTCGACATCAGCGCCGACGAGTATTACCGAGCGCCGGCGAAGCAGTTTGGACGCCTCTATTCGAAATGGGTGGCGGAGAGGCCTTCATGATCGCGCCACTCGAGCGTTTTGCGACAAATCCGCTGATTCGCCCCTCCGATATTTCGTTCGTTCGCGCCAGTGGGACTTTCAATCCGGGCGTGACAGTCGATCGCGCGAGCGACAGAGTCCTGCTGCTCGTTCGGATCTTTGAGAAAGCTTTGCGGAGATCGTGTCTCGGCCTGGCGCTGTCCGCGGACGGAATGCGAATCGACGAGATATGGGATCGCCCCGCGGTCGCGCGCGATGCGCCGTACGAACATTGGGGCGTCGAGGATGCCAGAATCACGTATCTGGAGAGCGAAAAACGCTACGCCATCACTTATACCGGGTACTCGCGCGACGGCCCGCAGGTGTGCTTGATCACCACCGACGATCTGTTGTCTCCGACCAGCTACCGTCGTCACGGCCCACGAATCGCCGGCGAGAACAAGAACTGCGTGATCTTTCCGGAGAAAATCGGCCGACAGTACGTGATCCTTCATCGCCCGATGCCGCGAATGGTATGCATCAGGGTGTCATCTCTCGAGAAAGAGTGGCCGGCGGAGGGTGTGCCTGTGGTTGGACCTCGACCCAATACCTGGCGGAGCTCCCGAGTCGGTGCCGGCGCGCCGCCCGTAAGAACGGAAATCGGCTGGCTGTTGCCATTTCACGGCGCGACCACCATCGAAGAGGGGAACGTCTACTCGATGGGATGGTGCGTGCTCGACCTGAAGAATCCGGAAAAAGTTCTCTACGTGTCCGATACGCCTGCACTCACGCCTGAAGCACCTTACGAGATTCAGCGCGAGCCGATTCCGCAGGTGGACATGGCGAACTTCCGGACCGGCGTGCGCGTTGTTTTCCCGCAGGGTCTCGTCGAGCGAGGGGAAGATTTTCTGGTTTACTATGGAGCCGCTGACGTAACAGTGGCGGGCGCGCGGGTCAACAAGCGCGCCCTGATCTCCTCTCTGGGAGAAGCCATCAAATTGAATCAGGGCGGTATTCCTCTTTGATTCGCATTCTTCACGCTCGACCGGGCTTCCAGCAGGTCTTCATCGTGGCGGTTGTTCTCTCCGTCGCCTTATTCACCGCGTCTTGCGGTCGCAACGCTGAAACGCACGCCGCGCCTCGAGGACCGGCTCCCACGGCCGTACGACTGGATTACCTCAGACACCTCGGCCTCAACGCAGTCGTGCGGGGGCGACACGTGCGCGTCGTCTCCCTCTACGCCGAGGCGCCCGACTATCGCCCGACCGGCTCTCCGGCGCGCGACGGATTCGAGGGAATCGCCAGCCTCGACGATGCCGCGCGCGCCGCGGTCGTCTATCTCCGCGAGTACGAAGCGATGGGCGATGTCCGTGACCGTGACGAGGCCGTTCGACTCCTGAATTTCGCCACGGCGATGGAGCAGGGTGACGGCGAGTTCGTCAACTTCATCGACTCCGCCGGCCGGCTCAACCGCGACGCGCCGAGCAGTCGGAAGAGCATGTCGTATTGGGCCGCGCGCAGCATCTGGGCACTCGGCGAAGCGGTGCGAGTGCTTGGCCTGCAGGATTCTGCAGTGTTGAAGATGCGGCCGGTGCTGAATCGCGCCGTCTCGCGAATGGGGGATGAGATTGAAGCAGGACGGCTGATTGGCGGCTCGACCACGGCGACCGCGGAAGCTTTGCTCGGCTTGCTCGCGATGCAGCGCGCCGAGCAATCGAAGGCCCTCGTCGCGTTGGCGACGCGCACCGCCCAGCTTCTTGCCCAGCATTCGGCAGGCACCAACACCACCGCCCCGTGGGGCGCGTATGTCGATCGCCCCGATGCCCCCTGGCATGCATGGGGAGCGCGGGCTCCCGAGGCGCTCGCGATCGGCGGCAGCGCACTCGGTCATCCAGAGTTTAAGGCTTCAGCCCGACGGGAGGCGGACGGACTGTGGGGAAGATTCCTGCTCGCTGGAGGCATCCCTTCGGCGGTCGCGCCCAATGGGACAGCGACATGGTACCCGCAGATCGCCTACGGCATAGGCTCGATCGTCGAGGGATACCTGGCGCTTGCGGAAGCGACGGGCGAGCGCCGCTACGCCGTGTTTGCGGGACTCACGGCAAGCTGGCTACTCGGCGCCAATCCCGCGGGCGTCAGCATGTACGACGAAAAGACCGGCCGGACATTCGATGGAGTCGACGGTCCGTCGCAGGGCCAGGTGAATCGGAACTCGGGAGCAGAGTCGACCATCGAGGCATTGTTGGCGCTACAGAGCGTCGTGAGCAACCCGGATGCGGCGGAGTATCTGCACTATCGTCCTGTGGGCGAGCAGAGTGCCTCGCTCGCCAGGGTTCCGGATCGGCGCGAGTACGAGGGCCCTGCCGGGGAGCGGCTCGTTCTCCGTCGAGGACCATCGGGCCCGGAGATCGTCTTCAGGGATACTGTCGCCGGTTCGGACAAGTCGTCAGCGCCCATCACGCTGACGTACTGGCCCGCGGCGAACCCCGTTGAGACCCGTCTCGCCAATCGGCTGACGGCGCAGTGGAATCTGGAGCACCCCGACGTACAGGTGCGCGTGCAGCCGCTGCCGGCAGGCCGCTCCTCCGAAGAAGTTCTGCTGGCTGCGATCGTCGCCAAGGCGACACCGGATGTCAGCTCGAATGTCTCCTCAGCGCTCCTGGCGCGGCTCGTCCGGGCGGGCGGTGTCGTGCGCCTCGACAATCGCGTCGCGACATCGGCGCGGCTCAGGGAACGGACCAACGCCGCGATGCTGTCGTCGCTTCGCTTGCCTGACGGTGGGATCTACGCCTTCCCGTGGAAAACGAATCCCGAGATGTTGATGTACAACGTCGATCTGTTCAAGGCGGCCGGCATCGGCCCGCCGCGCACACAGAGCGAGTTGGTGGAGGCGTGGCACAAGCTCGCCCGTGACACTGACGGCGACGGCCGGCTGGATCGATGGGCAATGTGGGCGACGCTCAAGACGACCTGGTATGAGCGCTTCTACGATTTTTACCCACTTTACCTCGCGAGCTCCGGCGGCAGGACGCTCGTAAACAATGGGAAGATCGTCTTCGACAACGAAGCAGCGATCGCCGCGCTCGAGGTGCTGCGGCGCGGATTCGCCGAAGGCGTACTACCCAAGTCGAATTTCGCGGAGGGACGCGACCCCTTCGCGGATGGAACCGTCGCGATGAAGATCATCGGGCCGTGGTTCGTGAAGGAGCTGACCGACATCAAGATCCCCGGCCTGCATTTCGACGTCACGCCCGTGCCCGGCGCGGATGGGACGGATCCGGCCAATCGATTCGCCTTCGCGGATCTGCGGAGTATCGCGATCTTCTCCACGACTCGGCACCCTGACGCCGCGGCGCGTTTCGTCGCGTACCTCACGTCTCCCGCCGCCGATCGCATGCTGATCGAGGAGGCGAGCCAGCTGCCGTACCGACGCGGTCTCGCATCCGATCCGCGATTCACAGCCTCGCTCACGCGGTGGCCCACGCTCCCGACCTACGCCAACTATGTCGAGCGATCGCGCGATCTGGATATCGATCCCGACGTGGTCGAGATTTTCGACCTGCTCTCGGAAGCGTATGAGGAGTCCGCGATCTACCAGACCACGCCGGTGAAGGATGCGTTGAACAAGGCCGCTCGCGAAGCCCGGAACATTGTGAATGCGCGGTGAAAGGGAACCGCGGAGGAACATCGTAAATGCGCGCTGAGCAGAAATCGGGTTCGCTGATGGCAGCGCCGTATGCGGCGTTCCTGCTCGTATTCGCGGTCTACCCAGTCGCGTTCGCACTCGTCCTTGTCTTCCTTCAGTGGGATCTCGTCACGGCGCCGACATTCGCCGGCGCCGGCAATATCCAGCTCCTCCTGAACGATGGGCGATTCTGGCGCGCCGTCGCCAACACGTTCGTGTTTCTCAGCATTCACGTGCCGCTCCAGATCGTTACCGCACTCGCGCTCGCCCTCGCTCTCAATCGCCAGCTGGCGGGTCGTTCGTTCTGGCGCGCCGCGTTTTTTCTGCCGGTCGTCATCTCGGGCGCCGTCGTCGCGATTCTTTGGAGTAACCTCTACGCCACCGATGTCGGACTGATCAACCACCTGCTGGTGAAGATCGGGCTGTCGCCGGTGCCGTGGCTCACCGATCCACGAACTGCGATGCCCGCGATCGCGGTGATGGTGACGTGGAAGAACGTCGGCTTCTACGTGATCATTTACCTGGCTGGACTTCAGTACATTCCGCGGAGCTGCCAGGAAGCGATCGAGATCGAAGGCGCGTCCGCGTGGCAGCGGTTCCGCTATCTGACGCTTCCTTCCCTGCTCCCCCAAACGATTCTGGTGGTGACGCTCTCGACGATCAACGGCTTCCAGCTCTTCATCGAGCCGTACGTGATGACCGGGGGCGGCCCGCTTCGTCGCACCTACTCGGTCGTGCTCTATCTGTACAACAATGCGTTTGCGTACCAGAAAATGGGCTACGCCGCGACGATCGGTGTCGCGCTGGCGCTGATTATCGGCATGGTGGTCTTTGCTCAGCGTCGATTGATTGGCAAGGCAGAGGCGCTATGAAGCTGCTGCGACGGATAGTGCTCTATGCAGGTCTGACGATTGCGGCGATCACCTTCATCTATCCGTTCCTCTGGATGGCGTCGAGCACCTTCAAGCCACCCGCCGAAGTCGGCACGCTCGCGCTCATTCCACACCACTTCACCTTCGACAATTACCGCACCATGTGGGCGCGTGCTCCGTTCGGACGCGCGCTCGTGAACAGCACTTTCGTTGCGACCACGATCACCCTCGCGGTGCTGGTGTTCGGCTCGATGACCGCGTACGCAATGGCCCGCCTCAACTTCCGCGGGCGGCCCGCGCTCAACACCGCGACGATCGCGGTGCTGATGGTCCCCGGCCAGCTGACACTGATTCCCCTTTACACGTTGATCGTGCAGCTGGGATGGGTCGATACCTACGCCGCGCTCATCGTGCCGTACCTGTTCAACGCGACGGCGATTCTGATGCTCCGGCAGTTCTTCCTCCAGATTCCGCAGTCTCTCATAGACTCGGCGCGCATGGACGGAATGAGCGAGCCGCGCATTCTCTTCACGATCTTCTGGCCGCTCTCCAAGCCGGTGCTGTCGATCGTTGCGATATTCACGTTCATGGGCGCATGGAACGAGGTGCTCTGGCCCCTGCTCGTGGTAAGAGAGCAGAACCTGATGACGCTTCCGCAGCTGCTGACGGTATTTGCGCTTGGCGGAGGAGCGGGCTCAGTCGGCGTTTCGCTCGCTTCGGCGATGGTGCTCGTTGTTCCGGTCGTCGTCGCCTACGCATTTCTCCAACGGAACTTCATCGAGAGCATGGCCGGCTCGGGGATCAAGGGTTAACGATGCCATCGGTCTCCTTCGAGCACGTCACGAAGCGCTTCGGCGACGCCACAGTGATCGAGGATTTCGATTTACAGGTCGCCGATGGAGAGCTGCTGGTGCTGGTCGGCGGGTCGGGATCCGGGAAGTCGACGATCCTGCGGATGCTTGCGGGCCTGGAGACCGTGACCTCGGGCACGATCCGTATCGACGACCGCGACGTGACAGATCTGGCTCCGCGCGACCGGGACGTCGCGATGGTGTTCCAGGACTACGGACTCTACCCACACATGACCGTGCGGGAGAACCTCTCGCTCGGGCTGCGACTGCGGAAAATCGCGCGCCAGGAAATCGATCGCCGCGTGGCCTGGGCGGCGGGCATGCTGGGCCTCGAGCCTCTGCTCGATCGCAAGCCGAAGGAGTTGTCTGGAGGACAGCGGCAGAGGGTCGCGATGGGGCGCGCGATGGTGCGCGAGCCGAAGGTGTTTCTCTTCGATGAGCCCCTCTCGAATCTGGACGCCGGACTCCGGGCTCAAATGCGCATCGAGATCGGCGGCCTTCAGAACCGGCTCAAGACCACCACCGTCTACGTCACGCACGACCAGGTCGAAGCGATGACTCTGGGCGACCGGATTGTTGTTCTCGCCGATGGACGAATCCAGCAGATCGGGCGCCCGATCGAGCTCTACCTCTCCCCCGTGAATCGGTTTGTGGCGGGCTTCATCGGCACTCCGTCGATGAACTTCCTGCTCGGCCACATCGAGAGCGCGAACGGCCGCACGATCTTCAGGGCCGACGGCGGGCAAGTCGCACTAGCACGCAAGGATCTTTCGAAGCTGGGCTCGGGCGAGCAGGTGACGCTGGGCATTCGCCCGGAGGACCTGAGAATCGTCCCACACACCGACGGGTCGGCGCCGACGCATGGCGCCGACACTCTGGTCGGCAAAGTCGTGCTGGTGGAACGGCTCGGCGGTACGAGCCACGTTCATTTCGAGCTGGGGCCGCACAGGATGATGGTGTCCGTCTCAACCGATGCTCTACCTGCTGTCGGTGAAAGCATCAGCGTACGAGTGCCGGCTGCGCGTGTTCATCTGTTCGCCGCGAGCGGAGCAACCGTACGCTGAGCGTCGTACCGGTGTGTCCATCGGCAGACCGTCAGCAGTCCAACGCAGCCTTGACGTCACCACATACAATAGTGAAGTGGTCGTAAACGTTGGTTGTAAGCGCCCAGACAGGTGCCCGCGAGCGTGTGCGCTTCGGTTTTGCCTCTCCGTTACGAAGTTGAGACACGGCATAAGTCACCAAATCGCAACGGAAATCGTCAATTGGTTGACACACTTCCCGTGCGCCAATTACGTTGCAAGTAAGAGCGTGATTGCGCGCTCAATCAAATCAATGATCGCAACATGACCCTCATCGCTCACCGCTTCACGAATAAGATGCTCGGCGCCGCAATCAATTGCGGTGACGGGATGCGTGGCGCGCGACGGCGACGGGGTTAACACACCTGATTATTGCCAAGATTCGCCCCCGCGTCCTGGATCGATGCGGGGGCGTTTTTGTTATTAAATCATCGGTGAAGGCGACTCTGACGACCGTCAGAAACGCTCAGCCCTGAATGGAGGATAGATGAGGAAGTATTACCTGCTGGTGAGCGACTTCGATCAGACCCTGAGCTTCAACGATTCCGGGCTCGTCCTGGCCGAGATGCTCGGCATTCCTGCTTTTCAGGAAAAAGTCGCCAACCTTTCGCGCCTCAACCTGGTGCAGTCGGGCGCGGAGCTCACGTATCTGCTGCGGCACGATCCGGATTTTCGCCGAGTGCGGGAGGACGACCTCGTCGAGGTTGGCCGTCAGATCCGGCTCAAGCGCAACATCGCGCTGCTCGCCGAGTTTCTGAAGGACGGGATCGAGGGCTTCAGGTTCGACTTCTACGTCGTATCGGCCGCTCCGTGGCTCGTCGTCCACTCGGCGCTCCAGGGGCTCGTGCCTCCCGATCACATCATCGGTGCGCACTTCGGCTTCAGCCCTGACACCGGCGAGGTGGAATCGATCATTCAGGTTCCCGCGGGATACGGAAAGGTCGCAGCGGTGGATTCGCTGCGGGTCCGCCTTGGCGTGCCGAGTGATCGGGTGGTGTACGTGGGCGACGGAAGCTCCGACATTCACGTGATGCTTCACGTCAACCGCGGCGATGGCCTCACGATCGCCGCTTCGGAAGCGAGGCACATCGCGCAGATTGCGCGACGCACGGTAATCAGCGACGACGCTCTGAGCGTCCTGATTCCGATTCTCGAAGAGATCTGCGGTTACGATCCGTCCCAGATCCGACAGGTGTTCGAGGAACAGGGGTTGCTGATTCAGGAATGGGATCGCGTTCGCACCGACTGGCTCACGATTCGTGAAGGGTCGGGGATGGCCGTAGAGCCAGCTGCGTGAGAGAGGACTGCAACTGAACAAGAGTCGACTCGAGCCTGATAGCTTGTATCTTAGAAGCTCAGGCTGACGTTCTTTCAGTTGCAGTTTTCCGTCATCGACTCCGCCATGATCCATTATCTAGGCTACTTCGCCGGCACTCTCACTGTGGTGTCGTTCATCCCGCAGGTCATCAGAACCTGGAAGACCCACCACACCCGCGATCTCTCGTTCGGAATGTTCGCCCTCCTCGTAACGGCGAGCTCGCTGTGGATCGTTTACGGGATCGTCATCAAGGATTGGCCGGTAATTCTCACCAACACCGGAATGGTGCTGCTGACCGGCGCCATCGGAGTGGCAAAGTTTCGATTTGGATGATGCGAAAGCGATTGCTTCTGAGTTGGAGCGGCGGCAAGGACAGCGCGCTCGCGCTGCAGGCTCTTCGATCTGATCCGAATATTGAAGTTGCCGGACTCCTGACCAGCGTCACGCGCGAATACGAGCGCATCAGCGTGCACGGAGTGAGGAGGTCATTGCTCGAACGCCAGGCAGAGCGACTGCGACTCCCTCTCTTCACCATCGAGCTCGACCCGGTCACCACGAACGATGCGTACGAGAGCGCGTTCCTCGCGGCCCTGGAGCGCGTGCGACGCGACCTCCCCGGTGTAACCGCAGTAGCCTTTGGCGATCTTTTTCTGGCCGACGTCCGCGCCTACCGCGAGCGGCTCCTCGCGCCGACCGGATTCGAGCCAGTATTTCCAATCTGGGGCCTCGACACCGCCGACCTTGCACGAAAGTTCATCCGGGACGGCTTCGCGGCACGGCTAGTGTGCGTGGACACAACGCAACTGGATGGTTCGTTCGCGCACAGAGTGTTCGACGACTCACTCCTCGCTGAGCTGCCATCGACCGTCGATCCCTGCGGTGAACGCGGCGAGTTTCACACGTTCGTCTCAGACGGTCCGGGATACGATGGCCCCGTAGAGTACACGGTCGGCGCGACGGTGCTGCGAGACGCGCGTTTCGCCTACTGCGACCTTATCCCCGAGGATCAACCGGCTCGGAGCCAACAGCCGGCCCGCAGATAGCCGCTGGCGGGTAGTTTTCAGTTGCAGTTCTACAGGCCCGGCCGCTCTGTAGATTCAAGCATGCCCCGAATCGTCTCGTTCCTTCCCGCCGCCACAGAAATCACCTACGCGCTGGGCGCGGGCGCCGATCTCGTCGGCCGCTCGCACGAGTGCGACTATCCCCCGCAAGTGCGCTTGCTGCCCGTCGTCAGCAAGCCAGCGCTGCCGCTGGAGGGGTTGTCGCAGAAGGAGATCGACAGCGCGGTTGCCGCGCACCTCGCGACGGGCGAAAGCCTCTATCAGGTGGATGAAGTTCTACTCGACGAGCTTCAGCCGGACATCGTCTTCACCCAGGACCTGTGTCAGGTCTGCGCGCCGTCGGGAAACGAGCTGAGCAGAGCGCTGCGCGAAATGTCGCACCCGCCGCAGGTGCTCTCTCTAACGCCTCGCAACCTGGCGGAGATCGCGGACAACATTCTCGCGATCGGCGAAGCCACTGACCGGAAAGAGGCGGCGCAACAACTGGTGAAGGAAAGCCGCGACCGCATCGACGCAGTCATCGCGGCAGTGAGAGAGGCGCCTCCGCGCCACGTTTCATTCCTCGAATGGACTGAGCCGCTGTTCTGCGCCGGACACTGGGTTCCTGAGATGGTTTTGGCGGCGGGTGGAGAAGACCCCCTCGGCCAGCCCGGCGCCGATTCCCAGCGAATCACGTGGGACGATGTGGCCGCGTCAGAGCCTGAGATGCTGATCGTGGCGCCGTGCGGATATGGTTTGAAGGAGGCCATCGCGGTCGCGAGCCGTCTCCCCCGAACTACCGAGGCAGAAGTCTATGCCGTGGATGCTAACGCCTACTTCGCGCGTCCGGGCCCGCGCGTGGCGGAGGGTGTCGAGCTACTGGCGCACCTCTTTCATCCCGACCGATTCGCCTGGCCGCACCAACACCAGCCGTGGAAGCGAATCGGCTGAGGAAACTGCAACTGAACAAGTGGCCAGCTTGAGGACGACAAACTGCAACTCAGTTGCAGTTGCAGCGCGTCACCTATCGCGACCCTGCCGCAACACCATCACCTTGTCGTTGTTGCGCGCGACGACGATAAGTCTCTCGCCCTTGGGCCCTCGCAGGATCTTCATGTCCCGCACCTGCCCGTCGATCAGGAGATTGCTCTGCGCCATGTCGACCGCAGTGAATCCGCCCTTTCCGTCGCCGCGCAGCATCAGTCCGTAGCTCGCGTCGTACCGGCCCAGCGTCGGCGTCACTCCGTAGAAATTCCCGGCGACGAGCAGGTCCGTCTTGCCATCGCCGTCGAAATCCCCCGCCAGCGACGCATAGATAGGCGCGAACTGCGCCTCGAGCGGGAGCGGTTGCAACGTGAACGCCCCCTTGCCGTTGTTTAGCGCAACCGCGCTGGCAAACGTGTACGCTTCGCGGACCTGCGCCTGGCTGAGGTCAGCCGCCGGGAAGATGTCCTCGATGCGGCTGGCTCCGAAATCCTTGTACGACGGATATTTGCTGCGAAGCGATGGGATCTTCTTCACCAATTCATCCCGACCCTCGAGTGGATAGCTCACACCCTGCTTGTAGGATGTGAGTATCTGCTCGAGGTTTCCGCCCCCGCGGTGCGAGAAATCATTCACATAGAGTCGCACTGGTTCTTTCGCG
>JBGPHO010000033.1:0-14406 GCA_041484425.1 Gemmatimonadaceae bacterium | reverse complement strand
TGATCGGCCTTCTCACCGAAGCGATCGGGAATCCCACGCCGATGGAGATTCCCCTGGTGCCGGAAAAGCTCCTGCCGAAGGGAGATCTGCCGATGCCAATTCAGCCGCAGAAGTGGCACTTCGCCCAATCCATCGCCTACGAGTTGACCGCGAACCGGGCGGTGCTGGACGTGGCGTCGCGTTATCGCGAGACGCTTCTCTACAACATCTACCAGATGGGGCGAAATTCGATTAGGCGCGGTAATACCGATAGCTGGACGACTACACCACGGAAAGTGGCCGCGCTCCAGGCAGCCATGCCCCAGGACACCTCGCGCCCGCAAGGCGGTGACGCCGGCGGTGGTGGTGGTCGGCCGCAGACGACGAGTCCGGCCGACATGGCGACCTATGTCAGCATCATGCGGAATCCGGCCGACCGGGACCCGCGCGGCTATATCATACCGGCCGATCAACCGGACTTTCTTACCGCCACGAAGTTCGTCAACGCGCTGATCAAGACCGGCATCACCGTCCAGCGCGCTTCAGTGGCGTTCACAGTGGGTGGGAAAAGCTATCCCGCAGGCTCTTACGTGGTGAAGGCTGCGCAGGCCTTTCGGCCGCACGTCCTCGACATGTTCGAGCCGCAGGACCACCCCAACGACATCCCGTATCCGGGTGGTCCACCGACACCGCCGTACGACAACGCGGGTTGGACGCTCGCCTACCAAATGGGAGTTCAGTTCGACCGGGTTCTGGAGCCGTTCAGCGGACCGTTCACTCCTGTGGCTGGCTTCGCCAGGCCGCCGGAGCGGCGCGTGGCGTCAGCGATCGCCGGCTACGCGCTCAGCCATTCCGTGAACGACGCGTTCATTGCGGTAAATCGTCTGCTCGCGCATGGCGAACAGGTCTATACGCTTCTCACGCCGCTCAGCATCAACGGCCGGACTTATGACGCCGGCACGTTTTACATCCCGGCAAAACCGACGACGGCTCCGATTCTGGCCCAGCTTGCGGTTGAGAAAGGGCTGACGTTCGACCCTTTCGACACCGAGGTTTCTTCAGCGTCGCTCAAGCGGATTCGTCCAGCCCGCATCGCCCTTTGGGATCAGTACGGAGGAGCGATCACTTCGGGGTGGGCGCGCTTCATTCTCGAGCAGTTCGAGTTTCCGTACCAGGTCGTGTATCCGCCGACTCTCGACGCGGGGAATCTCATAGCCAGGTTCGACGTGCTGATCCTTCCTGACGGAGTGACGTTCGGCCGTCCCAATGCGCGGACGGGTCCACGAATAAATCCGGAGGACGTACCCGCCGAATACCGCGATCGCGTCGGCACCATGACCGTCGCCGAGACGATCCCGCAACTCCTGCAATTTCTGAATGCGGGCGGGACGATTCTCGCGATCGGCTCCGCCACCGACCTCGGCATCCAGCTCCAGCTTCCAATCGCGAATGCGCTGGTGGACAGCATAGGCCGGCCGCTGGCCCGCAGCCGGTTCTACGTGCCGGGGTCGATACTCACGATGCACGTGGACACGACGCTCGCGCTGACCGAGGGGGTTCGACCCACTACCGATTTCTACTACGATAACTCGCCGGCTTTTCGCATCCTGCCGGCGGCCGCGGAGCGCGGCGTCAAGAAGGTCGTCTGGATCGATGGACCGACCCCGCTGCGCAGCGGATGGGCTTGGGGTCAAAAATATCTGAACGGTGTAACAGAAGTCCTGCAGGCTCCAATGGGGAAGGGAATGCTTGTGCTTTATGGACCCGATCCGTATTTCCGCTCGCAGCCACACGGCACGTTCAAGCTATTGTTCAACGGCCTCCTTTATCGCAACGAACTCGGGGACTAGACAATGCGCTCACGTATTCTGCTCGCGGCTTTTGCTGTTTCTGGGTGTTCCTATTTCCAGTCAGGCGGCACAACTGTGCCTGCGCCTTCGCCGGCGACGAAGCCCGCCACGTCCAGGGCGGCGTCGGGGATCAGGGCGACTACCAGCTCTGGACTGATCAAGGCGATGCACGACCGCTACGACGGGAAGTATCTGAAGACGATGAGTTTTCTTCAGAACAACACGGCGTACACGACGACGGGCCAGGAGCAGAAGTCGCAGTGGTACGAGCACATCGAGATCCCGGGCAAGCTGCGCATCGCGTTTCTTCCCGCCTCCCAGAAGAGCGGGCTCGTTCAGATCGATGATCGCGTGGCGTCGTTCGACAACGGCATTCGCGTCGACTTCCGTCCGTCGGTGAATCCGCTCTTGCTTCTGACTGCCGATGTATACGTTGCTCCAATCGCCACGATCATGCGGGGGTTGGACACGCTTCACGTCAACCAGGAAATAATCCGCGAGGACACCTGGTCGGGCCAGGCGGTTTACGTCGTGGGCGCGAAGGCCGGCGACACTACCTCGAACCAGCTATGGGTGGACCGGGACCAGCTGCGACTCGTCCGCTTCATTCAGAGCCAGAAGGTCGGGGAGCGGACGACCGTCAGCGATTACCGCGTCCAGGGCTACAAGGAGATTGGGGGATTCGACGTTCCAACCGAGTTCCTGGTGCTCAGAAACGGCCGGCCCGTCTGGCGCGAGGAATACGCCGACGTTCGCATCAACGCGGATTTCCCACCCGGTACGTTTGATCAGGCCACATGGAACGACATCCCGATCCCAAAGTAGTACAAGTCAAACAAGAACCTTTCAGATGATACGCAGGCTTTCAATACTTCTTGCCCTCGCGCCCGCCCTGGCAGGTGCACAGAATGCCCTTCCAGCACAGGCGTCCAGAGCTGGTACATCTGTCAGCTCACCATCGACCTGGAAGATAGACCCGACGCACTCGGAGCTCTCGTTCACGATTCGGCACATGGTCAGCAAGGTGCGCGGCCAGTTCGATACGTGGAGCGGGAGGATCATCGCCGATCCAGCCGATTGGAGCACGGCCTCGGTGGAAGTAGTTGCGCAGACATCGACGATCGACACGAACAACGAACGGCGTGACGCGGATCTCCGGAGCGACAATCATTTCGATGCCGACGCCAACCCGACGGTGACTTTCAAGAGCACGAAGGTGACGCGGATCGCCGGCGATTCCGTCACCGTGGCGGGGAATCTGACGATGCACGGCATCACGCGGCCGGTCGTGCTCCGCGGGCACCTGAACGGAATCACCGGCGTCCCAGGCAAGCGGCGCGCTGGCTTCGAGGCCGAGACCACGATCAACCGCAAGGACTTCAACATGACATGGAACCGCATCGTTGAAGGAGGCTCGATGGTCGGCGACGAGGTCAGGATCGAGATTGACATAGCGGCGGTCGAGCAGCCGCAGTAAGAACTCCTACAAGCGAGCAACAAAATGAGAACCGGACTACTGCTGGCGGCGGCGGGACTCGTTGCCGTCGATCTTTCCGCGCAGGGACGCGTTCAGCGTCCGATGACCTTCGAGGATTTCGCCGCCGTGAAGAACGTCGGGGATCCTCAAGTTTCTCCGAATGGCGGCTGGGTCTTGTACTCGGTGCGGACGACTGACGTCAACGCCAACAGGCGGACGACCATTACCAAGCTACAGCCCGCGAGCGGCGGTGCCGCGCGCCAGTTCCCGAATGCAACAACCTCCGCCAACGAGGCGCGCTGGTCGCCGGACGCCAGGCGGGTCGCATACATCGCGGCTGGCCAGCTCTGGATCGCCGACGCGAGCGGGGCAAATGCGCGCAAGATCTCGAACGTGAACGGCGGCGCCAGTGGCCCCGTCTGGTCGCCGACGGGAGATCGCATCGCTTTCGTCACCGGCGTCTATCCAGATTGCGACAGTGATGGCTGCAACGTTGAACGCGCGAAAGCAGCAGACACCGGCAAGGTCAAAGCCCACATCGCCGACAATCTGCTATACCGGCACTGGACGGAATGGACCGCGGCTACACGCTCTCACCTCTTCATCGTGTCTACCGATGGAACCGGATTGCGCGACGTGACGTCCGGAGTGAAGTACGACGTTCCGCCCGGACCGTTCGGCGGCAGCGAGGCCTACGCCTTCTCGCCCGACGGAAAAGAGCTCGCCTACACCGCCAAGGATCAGGGGCGCGCGGACGCATGGTCAACTGACCTCAACGTCTACACGGTGACAGTCACAGGGGGCGCGCCCGTTGTGATAACGGCTTCCAACCGCGGCGCCGATCAGAATCCGGTCTACTCTCCCGACGGCCGCACGATTCTTTACGCCTCGCAGGCGCGTCCCGGATTCGAATCCGATCGCCAGCGGCTCATGGCGTACGGCCGCGCGAGCGGGGCATCGCGCGAGCTTCTTCCGACGTGGGACAGAAACGCGGACGCGTACGCCTTCTCCCCGAACGGAGATGCGATTTACCTGAACACGGTCGATGCGAGCCGCGCCAAGCTTTATCGCATCACTCGCACGTCGTCGGGATGGACGACTTCGCCGCAGGTCCTCACATCGGGCGGCAACAATTTTTCGCCGTCCGTGTCGAGCGACGGGAAGACGATTGCGTGGCTTCAGGACGCAACCGAGCGTCCCGCCGAGGTGTACGTCGCGACTGTCGGGCCGTCGGGACTCAGCGGTGTTCGGCGTCTCACCCACGAGAACGATGCGCTGCTGGCGCAGCTCAAGCTGAACCCCATCGAAGATTACTGGTTCAAGGGCGCCGATGGTGACAGCGTGCAGGGGATGATCCTCAGGCCGCCGCAGTACCAGGCCGGCAAGAAGTTTCCCGTTCTCTTCCTCATCCATGGCGGACCACAGGGTGAGTGGCTCGATCAGTGGCATGGCCGCTGGAATTTCGAGTTGTTCGCTTCCCCCGGATTCGGAATCGTGGCCATCAATCCACGCGGATCGTTCGGGTACGGGCAGAAGTTCACCGACCAGATCTCCAGGGACTGGGGCGGAAAAGCCTATACAGACCTGATGAACGGCCTCGACGTGGCGCTCGCGCGCAACAGCTGGCTGGATTCCACGCGCATGGGCGCCGCCGGTGGATCCTACGGTGGCTACATGACCAACTGGATCGCCGGCCACTCGAATCGATTCAAGGCGTTGTTCACGCATGCCGGCGTCTACAACCTCGAGAACATGTACGGGGCGACGGAGGAGATCTGGTTCAGCGACTGGGAATTCGGGGGTCCGTACTGGGACAGGAAGGCGATGGATTCGGTGTACCGCCGCTGGTCTCCGCATCTCTTCGCCGGAAACTTTCGCACGCCGCATCTGGTGGTGGTCGGCGAGCTCGACTATCGCGTGCCGTTCACCGAGGGTCTCTCACTATTCACGGCGCTGCAGCGCCAAGGGGTACCCAGCCGTCTGATCGACTTTCCGGATGAAGGTCACTGGATCGGGAAGCCGCAGAATCAGAGGCTGTGGTGGGGGGAGGCGCTCGGTTGGTTCGCGCGGTACCTGAATCCGTAGCTGGCATCTCTGGAAACTTCGGCAAATGCAACTGAACAGGCGGGAGGCGTCAGTAGCATAGCTGCCAGTTTGTTAGTTCACTACGCCGGGACAGCACAGTCGCGATTAAGAGTACAGGCAGGCGGGTTCTGGCACTCTTACGCCACAGAGGCAAGTCCCGGCGTCGTGAACTAAATCACTCGCAACTTACCTACTGGGACCTCCCGCCTATTCAGTTGCAGTAAGTCGTTGTATCGAGAACTAGCCAGTCTAGCGGTAGCCAGCGGCCTGCATAGTGAACAGTTCCTCGTAAAGCCCGCCCTTCGAGAGCAGCTCTTCGTGCGAGCCCTGCTCCTCGACCTTGCCATGCCTGAGCACGATGATCCGGTCCGCCATGCGAACCGTCGAAAAGCGGTGCGAGATGAGGATTGCCATCCGCCCGGCAACCAGCTCGGAGAAGCGCAGGAACACTTCGTACTCGGCGCGCGCGTCCAGCGCGGCGGTGGGCTCGTCGAGTATCAGCACCTGCGCGTCGCGGATGTACGCGCGCGCCAGCGCGATTTTTTGCCATTCGCCGCCCGATAGATCCACGCCCTCCTCGAATCTCCGGCCCAGCATCTGTTGGTACCCCTTCGAGAAGCGGGGCAGGAGTGACGCCGCGAGCGAGTTCTCCGCGGCGGTAGTGATCGCCCTCGGCGTGCCGTTGTTTCTGTCCAGGTCGGCGCGCACGGCGTCTATTTCGCCAACGCCGATGTTCTCGTCGAAGCGCATGTCGTAGCGTACGAAATCCTGGAAGATGACGCCGATCGCGTGCCTCAGACTCGCGAGGTCGTATTCCTTGAGATCAACTCCTTCGAGCGTGATCCTGCCTTCCGTCGGATCGTAAAGGCGAGCCAGAAGCTTGGTGATTGTGGTCTTGCCCGCGCCGTTCTCACCGACCAAAGCGACGCGCTCGCCCGGCCTGAGCTCGAGATTGACGTTCCGGATGGCCCAAAGCTCACTTCCCGGGTAGCGAAACCCAACGTTCTCGAAGACGAATCCGGACTGAATCTTCACGGGCACCAGTCTCGCGTTCGGCGGTGATTCGATGGTCGGCCGCATATCAAGGAACACGAACAAGTCTCTGAGGTACAGCGCCTGCTCAGCCACGTTGCTCGCGGAGAGCAGGATGTTCTGGATGACATCGCGTCCGCGCCCAAATGATGCGGCGAGGAAGGTCAGCGTTCCGATGGTGATGTCGCCTTTGACGGCGCGGATCAGAATGACCACGTACGCCGAGTAGTAGCCGACGGTGCCCAAAATCGAGAGCAGTGCGCTGACGACCCCGCGCCGCAGGGACAGGCTTCGGTTCTCCTCATAGAACCTCTGGGAGAGATCGCGGTAGCGCTCGGTGAGCCACGGCGCGAGGCCGAACATCTGAACCTCTTTCGCGGTCTTGTCGCTCGCGCCGACGTAGCGGAGATAGTCGAGCTGCCTGCGTTCCGGCGTCCAGCGAAAGAGGAGCGAGTAGCCGAGGGACGCGAAATGGGTTTCGCCGAGGAAGCTCGGAATCACGGCGATGGCGAGCAGCAGGAGCAGCCACGGATTGTACGCGATGAGCGCTCCCGCCAGCGTCAGGAGCGTGAGGGCATCCTGCGACATCGACAGCAGGAGACTGAGAAGCGCTATACGACCGACCGTCTGCCGCCGCGCCCGCTCGAGATGGTCGTAGAATTCCGGATCTTCGAACTGCGCCAGATCGAGCTTCGCCGCGTGCTCCATCAGCTGCACGCTCATCGCGTTCGAGAAGAGATCGCCGAGCAGGCTCTCGATGAGTGACGACGCCCGCGCGAGAATCTCTCCCGTGAGAACGATCGCGAGCTCCAGCACCAGATAACGCCACACCTGGGAGAGTGGTCCGTGTGCGGCTTTTGCCGCGATCACCGAGTCGAGGATCAGCTTGCCGACCCAGAAGGTCATGACTGGCACGACCGACCGCGCGACGCGCAGGACAATCATCGCGGCTGTGTAGCCGCGGTGGGTGCGCCAGATCAGACGGAAAAGCGCGGGGACGTAGCGCAGTGCCTCGACCCGCTCTTTCCAGCTTACGGGCTTTTCATCTGCGCGGGGGCGGCGACGCATCCCCGCCCCCATGACAACCGGGTGACTCATCGACGCGCTGTCCTGTCTCTACTTTTTCCGACGCCCGCGCGAGGAGGGCGCGGGCTTACGGCCCATGGAGGATGATCCAGACCTACGCCCTCCAGAGGATGCTGCAGCCTTGCGCCCACCGGGGGATGACGCGGACTGACCAGCGTCGATCTTGAATCCCTGTGCAACCCAGGCATCGAACCCGCCGGCGAGGTTGGCAACGTTGGGCAGCCCCCTCGACTGAAGAAAGCTCGTCGCGATCGACGATCTGCCCCCTCCCTTGCAGTGGAGAACGATAGGGGCGGACGCATCCAGCTCGCCGATCCGATCAGGCAGTTGCGCGAGCGGAATGTGAATCGCGCCGCGCAAGTGACCGTTGCTCCACTCTTCGGGACTCCGCACATCGACGACCTGAAGACCATTCTCGCCGGCAAGGGATTTGAGGCCAGTCGCATCCAGCTGCGAGACTGTCTCCAGGTCTCCGCGACGTGATTTCCATTCGTACAGAATGTCAGACTGGAAAACGCCACGCACACGCGTCAGACCGACCTTGGACAGGTCGCCGAGTATGAGCTTCACCGCGTCATCGGTCTCCGCCCCCGTGACTAAGTAGAAGCCCGGGTCCTCCGGAACGAGCGCCCCGCTCCAGTTGAGAAACGACTTGCCGAGCGGAATGTTCAGCGTTCCCGGCACATGTCCGACCGCGAACTCTGCGGCCAGCCGCGTGTCGATCACGGTCACGCCGTTCTCGAGCGCGCTCTCGAGCTCCACCATCCCCGCGTACATAGGCTCCAGGCTTGTCGCGGGCTTGGCACCGAGACGGTTCACGCGCTTCATGACCGCGAAATAACGGGGCGGCACCGGCTGGTTCTCGAGGACTTTCGCGACGAACTCCTTCTCGCTCATGTCGCCAAACGCCCAGTTGAAAAGCCTCTCGTAGCCGAGGGTTGATTGCGGCATCGAACCGAGCGACTTGCCGCACGCGGATCCTGCTCCATGGCCGGGCCAGATCTGAAGGTGGTCGGGCTCCGCTTTCATCTTCCCGAGAGACCGGAACAACTCGCGCGCGGAGCCTTCCATCGTTCCCTTCGCGCCGACCGCGAGCTCGAGGAGGTCAGGCCGTCCGACGTCTCCCACAAAGACGAAGTCGCCTGTGAGGGCACCGACGGGATCCTTGCCGCGCTCGAGATCGGACACAAAAAAAGTGAGGTGCTCCGGGGTGTGGCCGGGCGTGTGGGATGCGCGCAAACGAATCCGGCCCACGTCGATGTGAGACCCGTCCCGCAATACTTTGGCCCGCTTGAGGGCGGTGTCGGTGTAGCTCCACTCCCGGCTTCCTTCACCGGAGAGATGCAAAACTGCGCCGGCGGCGTCGGCCAGCGCACGCGCGCCGGAAACGAAGTCGGCGTGAATGTGCGTCTCGGTCACGTGGGCGATTCGCACGCGGTCAGCGCCCGCCGCGCGGGTGTACTGCGCTACGTCAGAGTTGGGGTCGACGACGACCGCTTCGCGCGTCTTCTCGCAGGCGATCATGTAGCTCGCCTGCGCCAGGTTCTCGTCGTAAAATCGTCTGAAAAGCATGGACCGTTCGGAGCCGGCGGTGGAGCGTTGCTGGATGGACGGACAGTAGTTAGCGTCCTACTGACGAACTCGATGACTCACTGCCCAATATACCACCAACGTGAATATTGAACGGGGCCGAGGCACGACGGAGCTGACTCGCGAGGAGCTAGTTCGCTATAGCCGCCATATTCTTCTGCCGCAGGTGGGCGAGAAAGGGCAGCGCGCGCTCAAGGCATCGCGAGTGCTTCTGGTTGGCGCCGGGGGGTTGGGCTCGCCCGTGGCTCTTTATCTCGCGGCCGCCGGCGTCGGCACCATTGGGCTCGTCGATTTCGATGCGGTCGATCTCTCGAACCTGCAGCGGCAGATCCTTTATGGGTCGGCTGCTGTGGGAAGCTCGAAAATAGACTCGGCCCGCGACCGGATGCTCGACGTCAATCCTAACGTCGAGGTTGAAGCGTACGAGACCCGCTTCGCATCGAGCAACGCTCTGGAAATCGCGCGCGGCTACGACCTGATCGTGGACGGGACGGACAATTTCGCCACACGCTATCTCGTCAACGACACATCGGTTCTCCTGGGGATTCCGAACGTGTACGGCAGCGTGTACCGGTTCGAGGGCCAGGCGTCCGTGTTCGGTGCGCCGAATGGCCCATGCTATCGCTGTCTGTTTCGGGAGCCGCCTCCGCCCCACCTGGTTCCGAGCTGCGCGGAAGCGGGTGTGCTGGGAGTGGTGCCCGGACTCGTCGGGACAATCCAGGCTACCGAAGCCATCAAGATGCTGCTCGGGCTGGGCGATACTCTGGTCGGCCGGCTGCTCACGATCGACGTCATGACGATGGCGTTCCGCACGATCGAGATTCGTCGCGACCCCGAATGTCCGGCTTGCGGGACCCGAGAGATCAAGGAGCTGATTGATTACGACGCGTTCTGCGGCGGCGCGCCGACGGACGAACCTGCGGGAAGCGCCGTCAAGGAAATCCAGCCGTCGCAGCTGGCGGAGCGTCTCGAGGGTGGAGAGGAGCTGGAAATCATAGACGTCCGTGAGCCGTACGAATGGCAGCTCGGCCATATCCCGGGCGCGCGCCACGTCCCGCTTGGCCGGATTGCAGCTGAGATTCCGCGGCTGGACAAGCGAAGGGAGACGATTCTCTACTGCAAGGTCGGGATCCGAAGCAGGTACGCAGCGCAGCAGCTCGCCGACGCCGGTGTCTCCGAGGTCCGAAATCTTGCTGGCGGGATTCTGCGCTGGATCGACGAGATCGATCCAACCATGACGAGGTATTAGTTGATCCCAGCGGATCCGATCGAGCGATTTCGCAGAGTCTACGCGCTGGCGGAAAAGGTCGACAGATCGATCATCCCCGATCCGAGCGCGATGTCCCTGGCGACGATCGACAATCGCGGTCAGCCGTCGGCGAGAATCGTACTGCTCAAGGCGTTCGACGAGCGCGGATTTGTTTTCTACACCAGCTATGAGGGAAGAAAGGGGCGCCAAATTCTCGCCAACCCCAGGGCCGCGCTCTGCTTTTACTGGGCGCCGCTCGACATCCAGGTCAGAATCGAAGGCACAGTTACGAAAGTTGCAGATGAAGAGGCCGATGCCTACTTCGCTACGCGTGAACGGCGCAGCCAAATTGGAGCCTGGGCCTCGCGCCAGAGCGAGCCGCTGGAAACACCGACCGCGCTCGACGAGCGCGTTGCCAAGTACGAGAAGCAGTTCAAGGGGAAAGCTGTTCCGCGGCCGAGGTATTGGTCGGGATTCCGCGTCCGGCCGGAGACGATCGAGTTCTGGAAGGGCAAGCCCAATCGTCTTCATGAAAGGCATCTCTACACGAGAGATGGAGACGGCTGGCGGATCGAGACTCTATATCCGTGACAATCAGCCGGTACCACTGGAGCGCGACATACCCTAAAATGTTGAGATGACGAGCACCCACATTTCTCCACCCGTCAAGGCAGAAAAACCGTCGCCGCCCCCGGCGCCCGTCGAGCCGTGGACGATCGCGTCCGCTCGCTCTCTCTACAACATCGAAGGCTGGGGTATTGGCTTCTTCGACATCAACGAAGTGGGCCACGTCGTGGTCCGGCCCGATCGGGCGAAGGAAGATCGGGAGCTCGATCTGTTCGAGCTCGCGAATGATCTCGAGGAGCAGGGTGTCGGCTTGCCGCTACTCCTCCGCTTCTCCGACATCCTCCGGTCGAGAATCGAATCGCTCAACGAAAAGTTCGGGCGCGCCCGCGAGGAATACGGCTTCACCGGCGGGTACACGACGGTGTATCCGATCAAGGTGAATCAGCAGCGCCACGTGGTCGAAGAGATAGTCGAGTTTGGAAAGAGTGCGGGCGTGGGATTGGAGTGCGGCAGCAAGCCGGAGCTACAGGCCGTGCTTGGCCTCGCGGAGCACACGGATCACCTGATCGTGTGCAACGGCTACAAGGACGAGGAGTTCATGAGGCTTGCCCTCATGGGGCAGAAGCTCGGGCACCAGGTTTTCATCGTCCTCGAGCAGCTCAGCGAGGTCGATGTGCTGCTCAAGGTGGCCGACGAGCTCGGAGTGAACCCGGTCGCGGGCGTGCGCATCAAGCTCTACTCCGAAGGCTCGGGCAGGTGGGCAAAGAGTGGTGGGGAGAAGTCGAAATTTGGTCTGAGCACGGCTCAGCTCGTGAGGCTGGTGGACAAGCTAAAAACGATAGGTCGGCTCGACATACTCAAGCTCATTCACTTCCACCTTGGCTCGCAGATCACCGACATCCGGTACATCAAGTCGGGCTTGCAGGAGGTCACGCGCTACTACGCGGAGCTGCGCGGCATGGGTGTCGACATCACGCACGTGGATGTCGGCGGGGGACTGGGGGTCGATTACGACGGCTCGAGCTCCACATCACAGGCGAGCGTCAACTACACGCTGCAGGAATACGCGGACGATGTCGTCTACACGATCGCCGAGGCGTGCCGGCAGCACGAGCTCCCGATGCCGCACATCATCAGTGAGTCGGGACGCGCTCTGACGGCGCACCACGCGCTCCTCCTGCTCAGCGTGATCGACGTCGAGTCGCAGGCGGACAACACGGTGCCGGAGCTCACGAAGGAGCATCACGGCCTCCTTCACGAGATGGCCGCGGATTACAACTCGGTGTCGAAGCGGGTGTCGAAGAAGCGGGTGCGGGAAGTCTTCCACGACGCGACCTTCGATAAGGAACGGGCTCAGGAGCTGTTCAACAGCGGAGTGCTGACGCTGCGCGATCGCGCCATTTCGGAGCAGATCTACCTGTCTACGATAGGGGCGGTGGCGAGGATCGCGCAGCGGGACCGCGACGAATATTCGGACATCATCGACGATGTCGAAGCAACGATGGTCGATCGCTACTTCTGCAACTTCTCACTCTTTCAGTCACTGCCCGACAGCTGGGCGATCGATCAGATTTTTCCGATCATGCCGATCCACCGCCTCAACGATGAGCCTACGCGCCGCGGCACCATTCAGGATGTGACGTGCGATTCCGACGGGAAGATCGAAACCTTCATCGGCGACCGGACTCCCCACAAGAGTCTGGAGCTGCACCCGTTCAACGATGGTGATCAGTACATCATCGGGATTTTTCTGACGGGCGCCTACCAGGAGATTCTTGGGGACCTCCACAATCTGTTCGGCGACACGAACGCGGTGCACATCAGGCTGTCGGAGACCAAGGGCTACGAGGTCACGGACCTCGTGCACGGCGACACTGTGACCGAAGTGCTCGACTACGTGCAGTTTCGCGCGTCCGATCTGCTGGCGACCTTCAGGCGCAAAGTGGCGAACGCGACGGGACTCGCTCGGCAGGAAGCGAACATGTTCATTGCTGACTACATCGCGGGGCTCGAAGGATACACGTACCTCGAGGGAGAGGCGGCTAGGTAAACAACCTGCATGATCGGGCGCTGGTATCTGCAACTGAACAGGCGGGAGGCGCCAGAGGGCACAGCTGTCAGGTTGTTAGTTCACGACGCCCGGACTTATCTCGGTAGAGTCATGACACAAGCAACTCTTGTTTCCAGAATGCCACAGAGGCAAGTCCGGGCGTCGTGAACTAAATCACTGACAGCTTACCTACTGGGACCTCCGGCCTGTTCAGTTGCAGTTGTCAGTTCTTCAGCTGTGAGTTCGGATCAGGCCGCGGCGAACCTCTTCTCGACTTCTTTCCAGTTAACGACGTTCCACCAGGCGCTGATGTAATCCGGTCTCCGGTTCTGGTACTTGAGGTAGTACGCGTGCTCCCAGACGTCGAGGCCCATGATCGCCTTTTTGCCTTCCATCAGCGGATTGTCCTGGTTCGGCGTGCTCATGATCGACAGCTTGCCCCCAGTGTTGATCAGCCACGCCCAACCGGAGCCGAATCGGCCCACGCCCGCGGCGCTGAATTGCTCGCGGAATTTCGCGAAATCCCCGAATGCGCTCTTGATGGCCGGCCCGAGATTTCCACCCGGCTCCCCGCCAGCCTTGGGCGCCATGATCTGCCAGAACATCGAGTGATTCCAGTGCCCTCCGCCGTTGTTCCGAATGGCGGTGCGGACAGCTTCAGGAAGCTTGCTCGCGTCGCGCATCAGATCGTCGAGGGACTTGCTCGCCAATTCAGGCGCTTTCTCGATGGCGGCGTTGAGATTGTTCACGTAGGTCTGATGATGCTTCCCGTGATGGATCTCCATTGTCTTCGCATCGATGTGCGGTTCGAGGGCGGCGAAATCGTAGGGGAGCGGGGGAAGTGTAAATGCCATTGTCTTTCTCCTGTTTTGATCTTCGCTCAACAGACGCTGAGCGCTGTGCTGCTTTTCTGCACGTTACAGCTCAGAACGCGCCGGTCTCGGTGCGGCTGAGGTCGTATTGCTTCGCACGCTTCCCTCGGTACCAGCTGATGAGACCAGGGAGGAGCGAGATGAAGATGACGATCGCGACGACGATCTCGATGTGCTTGTCGATTCCGGGAATATAGGTGCCGAGGAAATAGCCAATCGCTACCATGCTCCAGATCCATAAAACAGCACCCATGATATTGAACGTTATGAACGTTCTGAATTTCATTCCTCCAACGCCCGCGATCACGGGTGCGAATGTCCGGATGATCGGCATGAATTGGGCTAGCACGATTGTCTTGCGCCCGTATTTCTCGTAGAACTCGTGAGCGCGAATAGCATGCTTCTTGTTGAAGAAGAGGCTGTTCTCTCTATTGAAGATGCGAGGGCCGGTGGCGCGACCGATGAAATACCCGACTGAGTTGCCGGAAATGGCTGCCACTGTCAGCAAGGGGGCCAGGGCATATACGTTGAGGTATCCCCTCGCGGACAGGAGTCCAGCCGTAACCAGA
>JBGPHO010000032.1:0-14773 GCA_041484425.1 Gemmatimonadaceae bacterium | reverse complement strand
GATCACATCCGGATCGAGGCGCACGAGTCCACCGCGCACCCGATCGGAGAGAACCGTGTCGATGCTGGCGCGATTGCGCAGCATGCCGTAGACGAGCTCGCGCGTCCAGCGCCGGTCGCGCGCGTCGAGCGGACCGATGCGACGCTCGAAGGACTGGTCGAGAAACTCTCCGCGCCGGAGATCGACGCAGATCTCCGCCGCCACCGCTCTCGCGGCGGTGACTCCACCGACAGTGGCAATTGCGGTGTTCACGAGCCCAGCATCCCGGCGGTGGGAGACGAAGGAACCGCGACCTCGCGCCGCGGCATTCTTCCGGCGAGATACGCGTGCCGTCCCGCTTCTACGGCGACCCTCATCGCGGCGGCCATGCGAACCGGATCCTGCGCCCCCGCGATCCCGGTATTCATGAGAACTCCATCAACGCCCTGCTCCATCACGATGCACGCATCCGATGCAGTACCCACGCCGGCATCCACGATCACGGGCACAGAGAGCCGCTGTTTGATGGTGCGGATCGCGTAAGGATTCAACATGCCGAGTCCGGATCCGATGGGCGATGCCAATGGCATCACCGCGACAGCGCCGGCGTCCTCGAGCTTGAGCGCGGTGACGAGGTCGTCGTTGGTATACGCCAGAACCTTGAAGCCCTCGTCGACCAGGGTCTTCGTCGCCTGGAGAAGTCCGATCGTATCCGGAAGAAGGGTCTGCTGATCGCCGATGACCTCTAGTTTCACCCACTCGTTGAATCCCGCCGCGCGGGCGAGCCGGGCGTAGCGAATCGCGTCGCTCGCATTGAAGCAGCCGGCGGTGTTGGCGAGCAGGAAGAAATGATCCGGATCTAGATGATGCAGAATCGCTTCATCCTTCGAGCGATCGAGGTCTACGCGACGAACCGCGACGGTCACGACTTCGGCGCCCGAAGCTTCGATGGCGTCGATCATCTGCGCGTTCGACGCGTACTTGCCAGTACCCACCATTAAACGCGAACGAAACTCGTGCCCCGCGATCACGAGGGGCTGCGGGTCGGTAAGAGCCGCGGTAAGAATCAGATCAGCGTGCGCCATCGGGTACTCAGCCTCCACCGACGAAATGCACGATCTCGAGCGAATCGTCGGCGGCGAGGTCGAGCGATGCAAAGGACGATCGATCGCGCAGAATGGTTCCATTCCGCTCGACTACGACTGTCCGTGCGTCGAGCTCGAGCGATGCGAGAAGGTCGGCCAGCGTCCAACCGTCAGGAATCCGCCGCTCGGCTCCGTTCACCGCAAGCACGACTTCTCTCGCCACCGCTTCTGTCACGATTCCGCCCGACCTCTCTCTGTAACTGCGCCCAAAACGCCGCCCAAACGGCGAAGCTTCGTCTCTGTAGCCGCGCACAGAACGCTGCCCAAACGGCGCAGCTTCGTCATACCTGTGAAAGATAGCGGCTCGCGGCGAGTTCGGGATTCTCGTCGCTCCAGATTCCACGAATCGCGGCGACGCCGTGCGCCCCTCGGTGGGTGAGAGAGCGGACGTGCTCGGGGCGGATGCCGCCGATCGCGATCACCGGAAAGCTCACCGCCGCAACGACGTCGTTGATGAAAGTGCTCTCGCGCCGCGGCTCGCCGGGATGGGATTGCGTCTCGAACACGTGCCCGGCCACGCACCAATCCGCCCCGGCCTGCTCGGCGTCGCGCGCCTCATCGGGTGAGTGAACGCTGGCGCCGATTCGGAGCGCCGGAGCGATCCTCTGGACGTCGGGCACAGAGATGGACTTGTGGGTGAGTTGCACGCCCTGCACTCCACAAGCCAGTGCTATGTCCACCCGGTCGTTCACGATGCACCAGCATTTGGTCTGCGCGTGCAGCTCTAGCAGCGCCAGAGTGAGCGAGTAGAGCGTGGGCGAATCGAGAAGCTGCGACCGGATGTGAATCGCGCCCCTGTCGCCCAGCACTCGCATCACGCCCATGGCTTTCCTGAGGAAACCGGGGCGAAGCATTATCTCGTCGTTGGTGATGGCGTGGACATTGGGCAAGTCCGCCATCGATGCCTTTGCTACCGGAGTAGTCAACCGCCGTACCTGTCGCCGACGTTCGTACCGCGCCCGCGCGCCCATTCATGTGCCGACATCCGGCTCTTTCCCTCGGGCTGTACTCCGCTGACACGAATCGCGTCGGTTCCGCAGGCGATCACGAGCTCACCGGTCACGCTGAGAACCTCGCCCGGCGCGCCCTTGATGCCGTCCATCAGCTTCGGGCCGAACATCTTGACGTCACCCCTGGGCGTTTTGGTGAAGGCGCCAGGCTTGGGATCGGAAGAGCGTATGAGTCGCGAGATCTCGAGCGCGCTGTCCTTCCAGTTGATGCGCGCGGATTCCCGCGTCACCTTCGCCGCGTAGGTCGCCAGCGAATCGTCCTGGAGTGTTTCCTCGGCCTTGTCGAGTGATACGAGTGTCATCGCTTCGACCAGCGTGAGGGCGCCCAGCTCGGAGAGACGGACCTGGAGCTCGCCGTAGGTCTCGTCCTCGAAGATCGGCGTGTCGGCCTGGAGAATCACAGGACCCGCATCGAGTGCCGGAATCACTCTCATGATCGTCACGCCTGTCTCCATCAAACCCTGTCGGATTGCTGCCTGAATCGGCGCCGCGCCCCGGAGGGCCGGCAACAGCGACGCGTGGACATTCAGCGTTCCGAGCTCTGGAAGGTCGATGATCTTCAGTGGCAGGATGTGCCCGTAGGCGACGACGACCGAGATGTCCGGTTTGATGCGCCCCAGCGCCTCGAACAGCTCCGGATCGCGCGCGTTCTTCGGCTGGAACAGCGGGATCTCTTCATCGATGGCGATCTGCTTCACCGGCGACGGAATTATCTCGCGCGATCTGCCCTGCGGCTTGTCGGGCCGCGTGACGACACCGACGACCTCGAATCCTTCCCCGACGAGTGCGCGCAGAGCGGGCGCGGCGAATTCCGGCGTTCCCCAGAACACGACCCGCACTACATCTCCGTCTCGTGATGGTGCACACCTTTCACCTCGCTGCGCACCTTCCGAATGGAGCCGGGATAATTCCCCTTCGCCTTCTCCCACTTCGACATCGCGGCCTTGCGCTTGAGCGGGCTCAGATAGTCGATGAACAACCTTCCATTGAGGTGATCGATCTCGTGCTGGAAGCATCGTCCGAGCAGCTCCGAGCCGGTGGCCTCATACTCGTTTCCGTTCTCGTCCGTCGCTCGAATCGTGACGATCGCCGGGCGCTCGACATCTCCGTAGATGTCAGGAATGGAAAGACAGCCTTCCTCCGCAATTTCCTTCCTGGTGCCCTGGGTGGAGACGATCCTGGGATTGATGAGCACGTACTTCGCGCCTTCGATATCGACGACGGCGACTCGATCGGTGCGCCCCACCTGGGGCGCGGCGAGTCCGATGCCCTCGGCGGCGTACATCGTTTCGAACATGCTGGCGATGAGCCGGCGCAGCTCGTCCGTGACCTCGATAACGGGCGTCGTCGGCTTGCGAAGAATCGGGTCGCCCAGCACCCGGATGTCTAGGATGCTCACCCAGCGGTCACGTTGGAGGCCGACGCCGGCCTGTTGATTTTCGCGATGCGTCCGCGCTCGATGATCACGCGCGTATCGCCCGACTTGATGGTGACGCGGTCGTCCATGCCGCCGGACTTGTCGTCGCCTCCCTTCTCCTTGATGAACAGCACCTCGCCGACGAGCCCGCCGTTCGTCACGATCTCATCGCCCTTCTTGAGATTGCGCACCAGCTCGTCGTGCTGCTTGCGCTGCGTGGCCTGCGGCCGGATGAGAATGAAGTAGAAGATCGCGAAGATCGCTCCATACATGAAAATGGAGCCGAGTATTGGATTGCTTGGCATTTTGTGAAAAACCTGAAATGGTGGCGAAAAGTTTCAGACGGCGAGCGGTGAAGTTGTGCGGTAGCGTGCGAGCCAGTCGCGCGACCACTGCTCGAAGTCGCCATGCTGTATAGACTGGCGCGCGGCGCGCGCGAGCGACAGCAGGAAATGTACATTGTGCAGGGATAAGAGGCGGAGCCCGAGTATCTCGTCCGACACGAAAAGGTGGCGGATGTAGGCCCGGCTGAATCTCGTGCAGGCGGCGCAGTCGCAATCCGGGTCCAACGGCTGCGGATCGGTGCGAAATTCGGCCCGCTTGATGTTCAGACGCCCATCTCGCGTGAACACAGCGCCGTTCCTCCCCATCCTGGTCGGAGCCACGCAGTCGAACAGGTCCATCCCTCGTCGGATCGCTTCAATCAGGTCTTCGGGGAAGCCCACGCCCATCAGATAGCGGGGATGTGTTTTCGGAAGGGCGTCATCCACGACCTCGATCATCTCGTACATCGCGTCTTTCTCCTCGCCGACCGACAGGCCCCCCACCCCGAAGCCTGCCCAGTCATGCATCGATCGGATCGATTCCGCCGCTTCCCGCCGCAAGGGCGTGTGGATTCCGCCCTGTACTATCGGAAACAGGGCCTGCTGATTTTGCGGATTGCCACCCGCGAATTCTTCGCGCGGCGGGTCCTGCAGCGGCTGGGTGCGCTCCAACCGCTCGACCTCGGCGAGACAGCGCGCGAGCCAGCGGATACTGCGCTCGCTCGCATCGCGCGCGGCCGCTTCGTCCGATTGGCCCGGAATGACGTGATCGAACTGCATGATGACGTCGGCACCCAGGTTGCGCTCGATCTGCATCACGATCTCGGGAGTGAAGAATCGGCGGGAGCCGTCGATATGGGACTGGAACTCGACACCCTGCTCGTCGATCGTGCGAAGCCGCTGGAGCGAGAAGACCTGGAATCCGCCCGAGTCGGTGAGGATCGGCCCGCTCCACTGCATGAAGCGGTGGAGGCCTCCCATCTCCCGCACGACTTCGTCGCCGGGCCGGAGGTGCAGGTGATACGCGTTGCTGAGGATCATGGACGCGCCCATCCGGACGAGATCCTCGGGATCGAGCGACTTAACCGTCGCGAGCGTCCCGACGGGCATGAACACCGGAGTTTCGACCGGTCCGTGGGGGGTCGACAAAACGCCGGCCCGTGCGGCGCCGGCAGTGCTCTCGATCTGGAAGGAAAAGCTCATCGTCACTGAAGCTAACAACCCGCCACTCAGTTCTCCGGGTGGGTAGTTCGCCGATTGAGGCGCCAGAAGAGCAGGCCGACCGCCGCGCCCGCGACGGCGCCGGCGCCGGGCCACATCCTGATGTTCCCACGCGGAACGAGCCAGTGGAGGTATGCCGGCATGATCAGTCCTCCGACTATGGCGCCGATCGCGGCAAGAATCGACCAGGCGACGACCCGATACCGCTCGACCAGAATTGAGACAGGCAGCAGGATTGCGATCGTCGCTGTGAGGGCGACGGGATAGCCAAAGACAAACAGCGCGAAACCCAGGAAGAGAAAGCCGGCCACCGGATCGGTCTGGTCGTTTGCCTGGTGCGTCGACGCGATGGCCGTTGCGAGGAGACCAATCCAGACGACCACAGGAGCCGCCATAGGGGCGACCAGAGTGGCGCGAATCCGTCGCGGGCGCGCAACTGTGCTCATAGCGTTGTAATATCGATACGCGGCCCGGTCCTCGGACAGGCACAATAGAGAAGTGTCGAGTTCACCGCCACCCAACCTGTCATGACTCGTTCAGATCAAACAACGAACACAAAACCCGTTTGGTTCATCACCGGCTGTTCAACCGGCTTCGGACGCGAGCTCGCCAAAAAGGTGCTCGACCGCGGATACCGCGCCGTAGTCACCGCGCGCGATCCCGCCAAGGTCGAAGACATCGCGAAGGGGCGGACCGACCGCGCGCTCGTCCTCGAGCTCGATGTGACCGACCCGGTCGAGGTCGACGCCGCAGCCGGGAGCGCGGTGAAGCGCTTCGGCCGGATCGACGTCCTCGTGAACAATGCCGGCATCGGTTACTTCGGCGCGGTGGAGGAGAGCGACGAGGAAGAAGTCCGTCGGATGTTCGAGATCAACTTCTTCGGCCTGTCTCGCATGACCCGCGCAGTGCTGCCGACAATGCGCAAGCAGAGGAGCGGGCACATCGTCAATATCTCGTCGATCGGCGGGCTGAGAAGCTTCCCGACGCTCGCCTATTACCACGCGACCAAGTATGCCGTCGAAGGATTCTCCGAGTCCCTCGCGCTCGAAGTCGCGCCGCTCGGCATCAAGGTCACGATCGTCGAGCCCAGTGGGTTCCGCACCGACTGGGCCGGACGCTCGGCGGCCGAGGGCAAGAGGCGCATTGCCGACTATGCGGGGACGGCCGGACAGAATCTGGAGAACATTCGCGGCTACAGCGGCAAGCAGCCCGGCGACCCGGTGCGCGCGGCGGCGGCGATCATCGCCGCCGTGGAATCTCCCAATCCGCCGTTGCGGCTGCTGCAGGGAAAAGCGGCGCTCAAAGGAGCGCGGGGCAAGCTCGAGATGCTGAAAAAGGATTTCGACGCCTGGGAGAAGACGACGGTGGAGGCGGATTTTCCGGACGCGTAGCCGAAACCGGATAGCCCTTCCGGGCGTAGAGTTGGGACCGGGCCGCTTGCGTCAATCGGAGGCCCGCTCAAATTCACTTCGCAGACTTTTCCGGGAGAATCCGATGAGATCGATTTCGGCGATTCTGTTTTGTGGCGTGGTGGCGGTCGTTGGCGCTCGAACGGCGTCAGCCCAGGCTGGGTCGCAGGTCGTGAGCGCGCCGGCGGCAGTGACGCCCGCCCCGGCCCTCGCTACAGTGGTGCTCAAGGATGGAAAACCCATCGGCGCGGCGGAGCCCTGGAGCGCGAAACCCATTGGCGCCTACGATCTCGTGATCCCCACGTCGAACGGGATGATGATCGCAACGCTTACAATCAACGAAGTCGCCGGAAAGCTCTCCGCGACGTTGGTGCACTCGGATGACCCCGAGCCGTCGACGATGGGCGTCGCAGTAAATGGCACCGATCTCGTGCTGACTCTCGATCGACCCAACGCTCCGATCACCGTCCATCTCCAGCACCGTGGACCACAGGTCTCAGGCAACTGGACCGTCGGCGCCGAGGAGAGCGGGACCCTCGAGGGGAAGGCGAAGCCCTAGGTCACGCGCGAACAGCCAGTCGTCGCTGCTTCCCATCGGAGCGGAAGGCCAGGCCCGAGGTCAGGCCCGATGGTAGCTGATGTTCGGATTAAGCTGGGGAGTCCCGACACCGAGCGCCCCCTGTAACGAATTGCGCGACGTCAATTGTCCGCGAAATTGCAGAGTCGAGCTCGGGCCGGGCGTCGGTACTTGTGGAGTGTAAGTCAGATCGAGCTGCACCAGGTTTCCACTTCCTTTGCCCGCCACGGTGACAATGCCGCAGGGCCCCGCTTCGGCGCACCAGTTTCCGCTGCCGGAGATCGTCGAACCGCTCACGGTCAGGTCCATCTCGAAAAAGGCTCCCGGGATCGAAAAATCCTGCTGCCATTTACCGACGATATTGCCGGGACCTACGGGGTCCGAACACGCAATCACCACCAGGGCGAGCGACAACACGGACTTAACAGAACGCATAGGCATCTCCGGTGAGAGTCTTCAGTTCAACTTACACGATGACCATGGCGTCGCCATATGAATAGAGCCTGTATCGCTCGGCGACCGCCTCCTGATACGCCCGCATGGTGAGGTCGTACCCCGCAAACGCCGCGACCAGCATCATGAGCGTGGAGCGCGGCAGGTGAAAATTGGTGATCAGGCGGTCGACGGCGCGGAACTCGTAAGGCGGCCGGATGAAGATGCGTGTCTCCCCTGATTTCTCGCGGAAGACTCCATCGTCATCGATCGCGGTCTCCAGGGTTCGCACGCTCGTAGTTCCGACCGCCCAGATCTTTCCCCCGCTTGCTCGCGTCTCGTTCAGAATCTCCGCGGTGCGCGCGGGCAGCGTGAACGACTCCTCGTGCATGACATGATCGGCCGGGTGCTCGGTCTCCACCGGCTTGAACGTGCCGGCGCCCACATGAAGCAGGAGATCGGCGCGCTTCACTCCTTTCGCGGCGAGCGCGTCGAGCATCTCCGGCGTGAAGTGGAGTCCCGCGGTCGGCGCCGCCACCGATCCGCTCTCGGCAGCGTACACAGTCTGGTACCGCTCGGCGTCGGACGGCTGATCCGCGCGCGTTATGTAGGGCGGAAGAGGAACGTGTCCGTACTTCTCGATTGCCTGCTCGACCGGCAAGGGGGACTTGAGCAGCACGACGCGCGTGCGCCGCTCTGTCGTCGAGACGATCTCCGCCTCGAAGTCGTCCGCGATGTGGACGACTCGTCCCGGCTTGAGCTTCCCACCGGGATGCACCATGGCTTCCCACGTTGCTTCACCGAGCGGTCGCAGCAAGAGAACCTCGGCCGGCGTGCCGTTCTCGCGAACCCCGCGCAATCGCGCGCGGAAGACGCGCGTGGTATTGAGCACGATCGCATCGCCGGCGGGAATGAGCTGCTCGAGATCGCTGAACTGCTTGTGCGAGATCTCGCCAGTGGAGCGATTGACGACCATGAGCCTGCTATCGCCGCGCCGCGGCGGCGGCTGCTGCGCGATGCGATCGGCGGGGAGCTCGAAGTCGTAGTGGGAAGTGCGGGTGCCGTCGTGGGTCAATGTCCCTTCAATCTACCCGCCTTCCGCCGAGCGAAGGCTGTTGATCAGTTACGCCGCAGCTGTTTCGGTCTGATCCGCTTGTCGATATCGCGCCCGATTCCGACGATCAATTCCGGCAACAGCCGAACATCAGCCAGAGTCGTCCGGAAGTTGACGATGCACGCGCGCAGCATGTACCTGTCTTCGATGTGGGCATTGGAGACGAACGCTCCCCCACTGAGCCTGAGCGCCGTGGCAATCCGCGCGTTCAGCTCATTGAGATAGTCCGTGACCGTCTTGTCGCCGCGCGAGCGGTGCCGCAGATCCGCGGGCACGAATCTGAAAGTGCTGATGCTCAGCGCGATGGTTCCTTGCTCGAGCAGCTCCTGCTCGCCGACGAAGTCGTGAAGTCGGTGAGCGAGCTCGATGTCGTCCGCTATCATCCGTCGATAGCCGCTGGCACCGGCCTGCTGAAATCCGAGCCAGATCTTGAGCGCCCTGAACCCGCGCGTATTCTGGGGCCCGTACTCGAAGTAGTTCTTCACCTCCTGCCCCTCGTTGTCATCGAACTGGTAGTAGGGAGGCTTGAAGGCGAACGCGTCGCGCAGCGCGTCGGGATGGCGAGTGAGAAGACATCCCGCTTCGATCGAGTTGTACAACCATTTGTGCGGATCGATTGCAATGGAGTCGGCCAATCGAAGTCCTTTGAGATCGGCACTCGCGTCGTCCAGCGCGACGGCGGGCGCGCCATACGCGCCGTCCACATGAAACCAGAGATCAAACTCCTTGCATATCTTCGCAATCTCGGGGAGCGGATCAGTTTCGCCCGTGCCGACGGTGCCGGCTGTTCCAACAACTAGGAACGGCTGAAGACCAGCGGCGCGATCCGCTGCGATTTGCTTGCGCAGCTCGTCGGAGCGCATGCGTAGCTCGTCGTCGGTCGCGATCCAGCGAACCGCGGCGGTGCCCAACCCCGACATGTCTGCGGCCTTCATGATCCACGTGTGCATTTCGGCCGAGCCATACAGAACGAGACGTTGGCTCTCCGGATCGGCGACGCCTTTAGCGCGAATGTCCCACGTCGCTTTCGCCTTCCGAGCTGCGAAGAAGCCGACAATGTTTGCCATGTTTCCGCCGCTCACGAGCACGCCATCCCACTTGCCCGGCAGCCCCATGAACTGGGTGAGCCAGTGGATGCATTCGTTCTCGACCTCGGAGGCGATCGGCGACAGCGCCCACGCCCCGACGTTCGGGTTGACCGCCGCGGCGAGAAGATCTGCCAGGGCGCTGATGGGCGCGGCCGACGAAGTGATGTAGCCGAAGAAACGCGGGCTGCCGTTGTGGGTCGAGTGTTCGAAGAAGAGCCGACTGAACTTCTCGAGGATGGGCGCGATGTCTGCGCCCTTCTCGGGCATCTCGCGTTTGCCGAGCTTTGCCCGCATTGCATCTGGCAGCAGCGGGGAGGCCGTGCGCGCCTTCGGCAGTCGCGTCAGAAAGTCCGCGACGGAATCGATGAGAGAGTGGCCGATCGCGCGGAATTCTTCCGGCGCCATATCGGATGGAGCTGACCGCTGATTCAACGGATCAGAAGTCTTCTTTGGTTTGGCTTTACGGCTCTTGGCAGCTGGAGCGAGCTTGGACTTGGGCAAATCTCCGCCTCATTCGGGACGGCAGAAAAATATCATCGAACGCGACTGGAATCCTGTCCGCGAATTGTGAGATTCAAGCCGGATTGCCCGAGGCCTCTTTTGTGCAACAGCGGAGCCAAATGCCAGCCCCTGGACGTCTGACCCTCGCCGGCCTTGCGTGGATCTCATGCCTCTTCGCGAGCGCTGCCTGCCGATCACTCTCCACGCGTGAAGAGACGCCGCGCCCCGCTGCCGGGCAGGTAGCCACCCGCGAGGAGGAGCTCACGCTCATACGCGCCGATTCGGAGCTGTTCGCGGCTGTCGTGCGCGCCCAACTCGAGGGAGGCGACGACTATCCAACTCGTCTGGAGCGCTTTCGATACGACGCCCGCCCTTATGGAACACCTTCAGGGTATCCGGAAGTCTTCGCCGGCGTGCAGGGTATTGACCCTACACTGAGCTTTGCGCGGGCAGGGGAATCGGCGATGGGTCAGCTGATTGACAAACGAAAGCAGATCCTGGACATGAGCGGCGTTCCGGCGGGCGGTCCCGTCACGTATCCCCAATGCGCGGGCGTTGGTGTGCCGGTGCCACCTCCGCCGCGCGGATCAACGTCGGCCGCTCGATCAAAGCGCGTCACCGATGTTCACTCGGGATGCCCGAAATCACCTGAGTATTATCTGACCGTCGGTCTCCCCATCCGCGGACAGCCCGAGGGTCTCAGGAATGCCCGCGACACACGAGGACGACGAGTGTCGCTGGGAGGTGATGTGTGGACGGCGCTCGTCGACGCGCGCTCCGTCGGTCCTCGAGGATGGAGCTGGTCGCAGTATGCCTGGGTGTTTAAGCGCAGCCGCTGGAACGGCCGGTTGGAGCTTGCCGCGACGATCCTGATCGGCGTCGTCGAGTAGGCACAATGGCGCGACGAGCACAGGCTGCGCGAAACCGATGGAGGAAGAAACGCAATGATCGACGTGATTCTAAGGCGATTCGAAAAGCCAGATGAAATCAGGGAGATGGTGAAAGGCCGGTTCGAGATCGTGCGTATCGGCGGGCTCACGATTGGCCGAGCGACCTACGAACCGGGCTGGCGCTGGTCAGAGCACGTCGGTCCCGCCCTCGGGCAGAGCCGTTGCCATGTCGAGCACGTCGGCCTCGTGCTCTCGGGGGCCGCGACCGCGGCGTTCGACGACGGCCGCGTTTTTCCACTCCATGCGGGTGAGCTCTTTCACATTCCCGCCGATCCCCATGACAGCTGGGTCATCGGGGATGACCCTTACGTATCGCTTCACTTCCTCGGCGCCGACCACTACGCTCGGTAAACGGCGCCACCGCGCGCCGACGGCATCACCGGGAGAAAACGAAGGTGTGGATTCCGAGCGACCCGCCGAGATCGATGGTCGCCGTCACGGTCGCTTCAGTCCAGGCGAACACAACGGTGCCGGATGCGGTTGACGTGTCGGCGGTTGCTCCCATGGAGTGTCGCAATGAGATCGCATACTGCCCCGACGCGATCGCCTCGCCAAGGGTTGCCTTTCCGCTCACGACGACCGTCTGATCAGATGCACTCGACGCGATGATCGTCGGGAGTGTCTTTCCGTCCACAGACGCCAGCGGCACTTCCTGTCCAATGCCCGGAATTGGGTGTAGGGGTTCATCGGTTCCTTTGCTGCACGCAGCCAGCAACACGATTGCGATGCAGGCGAACAACGGTCGAACAACACTGACAGGGTGTGTTTCCATGATTCCCTCCGGGTAAATGGTTATCTCCTACCCCTGCGTGTCGGCACCTCGAACGGCTTCACTGGCAGCACCGCGTTCAACTTGAAGTCGATCGGATATTGCACGAGCTGTTCGATCTTGTGCCCCTCGAGCTCCGCGGGTGTGAACTCCATCGTTTTCACCGCGGCCATGGCCGCGTCGGCGAAATCCTTGTACGTCGCCTGCGTGCAGGTGATGGATTCGGGCTTGGCGCGGCCCGACGTGTCGACCACGAACTGAACGATCGCGGAGCCGCTTTGTCCGGCGAGCCGCGCGGTGCGCGGATAGACGAAGTTGACGTGCTTCGCCAGCGCGATCGGCTTCTCAACCACCGGACCCAGTCGCCGCAGCTCGGCGTCGGTAAGCGTCGTCGCCGCAGTTGCACCCTTTGCGAGCAGGTCGAGAAACTCCTCCATTCCGTTCATGTCGGTCACGACGGTGCGCGAGACGCCATTGGTGTCGGCGACCGTGAGGACGTAACCGATCGTCGCGCTATCGGCGGCGTACGGCTGGACGAGTATCGCGTTCGCCAGCACGTATTGCCTGCGCGTCGGCTTGTCGAGCTCGGAGAAAAGATTTTCCTGCCAGGCTCTGATCGAGTCGGCGGTGAGCTCGGGCCCCGTGAGGCGCGACGTGTCGAGCTGGCTGTACAACCTGACCGTGCGCGCGGAGGAGACCTCGATTCGCGTGCGGAATCTTCCCATCTTGAGGGACCGCACCTCGCGCCAGTTCGTTTGCGCGAGCACTGCGGGAGGGCCGAGTGGCGGCGTGGCCGTGATCACGAAAGCGCCGCTTAGTGCGCCGAGCACGATGCTGACTGATTGTCTCATCGGTCCCCCCTGCTTCCCCGCGACGGGTGCGCGGATCCCTCGCCGACTACAATCTAGAACAACGTTGGCTGCTGGGTGCCGTTCGTTACATTCGGCGGGTTGAAGCCGAAGTGCCT
The DNA here is from genome assembly GCA_041484425.1 of Gemmatimonadaceae bacterium. Taxonomy (GTDB): domain Bacteria; phylum Gemmatimonadota; class Gemmatimonadetes; order Gemmatimonadales; family Gemmatimonadaceae; genus UBA4720. The sequence goes on along the minus strand of JBGPHO010000032.1, from coordinate 1,871 downwards.
GTACGCCTGCGCGGTTGCAACTCTACCGCGCGGGGTCCGTTGGAGGAACCCGTTCTGAACCAGGAACGGCTCGTAGACTTCCTCGAGCGTGCCTACGTCCTCGCCCACAGCCGCGGCGATTGTGCCGACGCCAACCGGGCCGCCGTCGAACTTCTCGATGATCGTCTTGAGAATGCGCGAGTCCATGTCGTCGAGCCCGAACTGGTCGACTTCCAGCAGCTGAAGCGCATCGGCGGCGACCTTGCGATCGATGTTGCCGCCTGCCCGGACCTGCGCGAAGTCGCGAATGCGACGCAGCAGCCGGTTGGCGACGCGCGGAGTCCCGCGCGATCTCTTGGCGATCTCCTTCGCCCCGTCCTCGTCGATCTCCACCTGCATCACCTCGGCCGTGCGATGAACGATTTGCTCGAGGTCCGCGGGCGGATAGAAGTTGAGCCGCATCTCGATCCCGAACCGCGCGCGCATGGGTGGTGTGAGCATGCCGAGGCGTGTGGTGGCGCCGATCAGGGTGAACTTCTCGATCGGCATGACGATCGTCTGCGCCTTGGGTCCCTCGGAGAGGCGGATGTCGATGCGGTAGTCCTCCATCGCCGGATAGAGGAACTCTTCGATGATGGGCCGGAGACGGTGGATCTCGTCGATGAAGAGGATGTCACCCTCACGCAGATTGGTGAGCGTGCCCACGAGATCGCCGGGCTTTTCGAGTGCTGGCCCGGAAGTGTTGCGAATATTGACGCCGAGCTCGCGCGCAATGAGCTCGGCAAGAGTGGTCTTACCGAGGCCGGGTGGGCCGAAGAATAGCGTGTGGTCGAGCGGCTCACGGCGCGCGAGCGCGGCGTCAATATAGATCCGCAGGGACTCCTTCACGCGGTCCTGTCCGATGAACTCGGACAGGCGCTGAGGGCGGAGCGAGAGTTCGACAACGCTCTCCTCCGGGATGATCTCAGGAGTGGTTATTTCGGCGCGGGACATATGCGATTAATCTGGCGTCGGGACGAGCGAGTTGATCTGGAGGAATAATACTGTAGCGTTCTCCCAGGACCGCGCCATATCGAGGAGCCAGAGACTTTGTGCCTCTGGCTCCTCTTACTTTCAAATAGGATCAACCATAATCCGCTGAAAGGTCTGGGCGACAGGGAGTTGAGTCTGCCCGCCGGGCGATATCTCTGTCTCGGAGCCCACAATGGTGTTTGCCGATTCGAGGGTTCCGTCGAATGTCTCGATCCGACCGGTGTCGAACGTAATCACCATGTGAACCGTGTTTCCCGTTATGGTACCGGTCACGCTCGTCTTTCCGCAAACAAGATTTTCGCACCAGTCTCCTGGCCCGGTTACGGTCGCCCCGTGTAGCGCGAGCGTCATCCCAAGAAACTTGTCAGGAGGCGAGGTGAACGCCGACCATACACCGACAACCCACTGCGTTTCGGTCGACTGTGGGCCGCTCGAGTCCGAACACCCATTTGCGGCTAATCCCAATAACAACACGGACGTCACTGACATCAACAGGCGCATAAGCACCTCCCGAAAAGGTCTGACCTCGACTTCAGTCTACGCCGATGCGCATAGCATGGCCATAGGACTTGAGTAGACGGGGACGACCTTCGTCGCGACGCCCTCGCTTCGTCAGCGCAGCGAAGTCAATCCGAGAATGCTCGACAACAAAGTCGCGAGGATCGAAGGCGAACCATTGAGCGAGCTCCCATATTGGGACTGGCTGTTGTATCCGTCCGCGTACCCGCGCTGGAAGCCCTGGCGAAAATAGTAGTTGTAGTCAGCCTGGTCGACGTAGTACCCGGAGTATCCATAGTTCGCATCACGATATGCGGCAGAATTCCGGTAGTTCGCCGCCAAGCCATCCTGCCTGTCAGCTT
>JBGPHO010000031.1:0-14821 GCA_041484425.1 Gemmatimonadaceae bacterium | reverse complement strand
CCGCACCAAGGTGCGCAGCTATTACGCTCTGCTCCTAATTCTCACCACCGGCATGCTTGGCGTGTTCCTGGCGCGCGACCTCTTCCTCTTCTACGTGATGTGGGAAGTGATGCTCGTCCCGATGTATTTCATCATCGGCATTTGGGGTGGAGAGCGCCGCATCTACGCGAGCCTGAAATTCTTCATCTACACTTTTCTGCCTTCGCTGCTGATGCTGGTGGCGATCATCTATCTCGGGCTGCACATGAAAGACGCGGCCGGAACGCCCGACTTCAGCTACGATCGCCTGCTCACTGGGGCGTTGGGCATGCCGGAGAGAACGGCGCTCTGGCTGTTTGCGGCGTTCTTCCTGGCGTTCGCGGTGAAGGTGCCGATTTTTCCGTTCCATACCTGGCTTCCCGACGCGCACGTCGAAGCTCCGACTGCTGGGTCGGTGATTCTTGCCGGCATCATGCTGAAAATGGGCACCTTCGGATTCCTGAGGTTCGGGCTGCCGCTATTTCCGGGCGCGGCGATGAATCCGACGATCAGGATGATCATCCTCATTCTGGCGCTGATCGGCATCATCTATGGCGCTCTGGTTGCAATGGTGCAGCCCGACTTCAAGAAGCTCGTGGCATATTCGTCGGTCAGCCACCTTGGATTCGTCATGCTCGGCATCTTCGCGCTCACGCTCCAGAGCGTGCAGGGCGCGCTGATGGTCATGATCAATCACGGCATCTCCACCGGCGCGCTGTTCCTCCTGGTGGGCATCATGTACGAACGCAGGCATTCGCGTCTGATCGATTCCTATGGCGGGATAGCGCGAGTGGTGCCGATGTTCGCCGCGATCCTCACCTTCGTCTCGCTCAGCAGCATCGGACTTCCGGGCACCAACGGATTCGTCGGAGAATTTCTGGTGCTCATCGGGTCATTCCGGACGTATCCCGGGCTGACGATTATCGCGACAACCGGGGTGATATTCGCCGCCGTATATATGCTCTGGGCGCTCCAGCGGATCCTCTTCAACCCGCTCGAAAAGGTCGAGAACGAGCACATGACAGATCTCAACAGGCGTGAGCTCGCGCTGCTGGTTCCTTTGATAGCCGCAATCATCTGGCTCGGCGTTTATCCCGCGCCGGTTCTGCGCAGGATGGAAGGGTCGGCGCAGCTCCTTGTGGACCGCGTCGAGCGCGCGCGAAGCCCCTCGCAGGTGAGCGAGGCTGGCCGCTGATGCAATTCGACCTGAGCATGCCCGCCCAGCTCACCTCGGCGCTTGGCCCAGATCTCCTCCTGATGAGCGGAGCGATGGTCCTTCTCCTTTGGTCCGGCTGGCGTCGCGAGAGCGACGAGCACCAGCGAAGCGTCGGAATCCTGAGCATGGTGCTCTGCGTTCTGACGATGGTGGCGGTGGGCTACTACGCGTATCGGGGTTATACCGCGAGCAACGGCGTCATCGCCGTCGACAATTTCCGCTGGGCCGCTGACGAGATCGTTCTGATCGCGACGCTCGGCACCATCGCGATGTCGCTCGACTACAACCGGCGCGAAGGAATCACTCCGGGGGAGTCGCACGTCCTGCTTCTGCTCTCGACGTCGGGGATGATGATTCTGGCCGCCGCGCGCGACCTCATCATCGTCTTCCTCGGCATCGAGCTGATGTCGATCGCGATCTACGTTCTCGTCGGCCTCAATCGCCGCCGCGAGAGGTCCGCGGAAGGCGCGATAAAATACTTTCTGCTCGGCGCATTCTCCACGGCATTTCTGTTGTACGGGATCGCTCTCGTTTACGGCGCGACGGGCGCAACCAACTTCGCCGCCATCCGTGGCAACATCGTCAGCTACGGGCTCGAGCACAGCGGATTGCTGCTGGTCGGCATCGCGCTCCTGCTGGTGGGCTTTGGCTTCAAGGTCGCCGCCGCACCGTTCCACATGTGGGCGCCGGACGTTTATGAGGGGGCACCGACTCCGATCACTGCGTACATGGCAGCCGCTGTTAAAGCGGCTGCGTTTGCAGCGTTCTTCCGGCTCTGGCTCGAGGCCTTTCCCACATTGCTTTCGACCTGGCACGAGGCAGTGTGGTGGCTGGCAGCGCTCACCATGATCGTCGGCAATCTGGTCGCCCTCGCCCAGAGGAATATCAAGCGCCTGCTCGCGTATTCGAGCATCGCCCACGCGGGATACATTCTCGTCGCAATCGTCGTGGGCACGAGCCTCGGCAGCTCTGCCTTCGTGTTCTACCTCTTCGCCTACACATTGGCCACGCTCGGAGCCTTTGCGGTGATTGTGGCGCTCGGCAAGGCGGGAGAGGACAACATGGGGGTCGAGGAGTACGCCGGACTCTGGAGTGTCAGACCAGGACTCGCGGTCGCCATGGCGGTGTTCATGCTCGCTCTCCTTGGCTTCCCGATCTTCGGCGGCATTGGATTCTTCGCCAAGTGGTACGTCCTTGAAGCCGCGCTCAAGGCGCCGTTCCCGCAGACCAGACTCGCTGTGATTCTGGTCGTTACGAGTGTCGTAAGCGCGGGATACTATCTGTACGTAGTGATGGTGATGTTCATGAAGCCCCGCTCGAGCACCGCAATTCTGCCGGAGCGCACGGGCGGCTGGACCCGGGCCGTGGTGTGGGGGTCGGCCGCCATCATCCTGATTCTCGGACTTTTCCCGGACGCGCTTGTTTCCCTGACACAGCGCAGCACGCCGGCGGTGACCAAGGAAGTCGCGCTCCGATCGCGGTAACCGCGATGGCAATCTCACGCGCGATCTTTCGGGAGTACGACATCCGTGGCATCGCCGGAAGGGATCTCACTGAAGAAGTAGCCGCGGCAGTCGCCGGCGCGTACGCCGCGTTCCTGGCCGAGAAAGGCGTGAAGGGCGCGCTGGCCGTCGGGCGTGACAACCGCCCGAGCGGGGAAGGATTGCATCGCGCGCTCGTTGATGGGTTGCTGGCGAGCGGCGTGGATGTGGTGGACATCGGAATCGTTCCCACTCCGCTCGCGTACTGGTCGCAGCACAATCTCCCCGTGGTCGGCGGGATCCAGATAACGGGCTCGCACAATCCCCCCGAGTACAACGGGTTCAAGCTTGGGCTCCGCAAAAGCTCCATCTACGGCGCGGAAATCCAGCACATCTACGAGCTTGCGGTCGCCGGCAAATTCCCGCGCGGCAAGGGCACGCTGCGCAACGACCAGGTCATCGACCGATACATCGACGATATCGCCGCGCGCGTCGGGACGCTTCCGCGCGCGCTCAAAGTGGTCATCGACTGCGGGAACGGAGCGGGCGCTCTCGTTGCGCCACAGCTCTTCCGGAAGATCGGCATCAAGCCCCGCTATCTCTTCTGCGAAAGCGACGGCACTTTTCCGAACCATCATCCCGATCCTACCGTTCCAAAGAACCTCGAGGCTCTCATAGCGGCGGTGAAGGATGACGGGGCCGACATCGGCATTGCGTTCGACGGGGACGCTGACCGAATTGGCGTCATCGACCACACCGGTGAGATCATCTGGGGCGACTACCTTCTGATCATCTACGCCCGCGACGTGCTGGCGCGAACGAGAAAGGGCCAGTCAATCGTGTTCGATGTCAAGGCGTCGCAGGCATTGCCGGAGGCCATCGAGAGAGCCGGAGGAATTCCCGTGATGTGGAAGACGGGACACTCGCTGATCGAGGAGAAGATGCACGAGACTCACGCGCCGGTCGCAGGCGAGATGTCGGGCCACATGTTCTTCGCCGAGGGCTATTACGGATTTGATGACGCGCTTTACGGCGCGGCGCGACTGCTCCGCATCGTGGCTGAGTCTGGAAAGACCGTTCGGGACCTGCTGGCCGATGTGCCGCGCTTCGTTTCCACGCCCGAGATCCGTGTCGACTGTCCCGACGACAAGAAGTTCGGCATTGTCGAAGAGGCCCAAAAACATTTTGGCGCCAAATACAAGGTCATGAACGTGGACGGCGCGCGAGTACTTTTCGGCGATGGGTGGGGACTAATCCGGGCATCAAACACGCAGCCCGTGGTCGTGATGCGGTTCGAAGCGCGGACGAAAGACGAGCTGGAGAAGATTCAATCCGAGATGCAGGGCTGGCTCCGCTCCAAGGGCGTTAAGGTTTGATGTGACCCACTCCACCCGCATGCGCCTTCTCATCGGGGTCGTCGTCGCGGCGGCGGTACTCGTCGGCGGACGCGCGGCATCCGCACTGTACGCCGACTACACGTGGTATGCCGTGCTCGGAGCGAGCTCGCTCTGGCGCGAACGGACCGGCGATCTGCTCCTGATCTATGGGATCGGTTCCCTCATCGCGGTGCTCGTCGCCTTTCTGAATCTCTCCGCGCTCGGGCGAAGCATTGGCGTGCTGACATTGCCTCGACGGCTCGCAAACGTCGAGTTTGGCGAGGCAGTGCCGCGCAAGTACATCGACCGGTTCGCGTTTTTCCTCTCCCTCGCGATCGCAGCAGCGGTCACGCCCGCGCTCCCGCCATGGACCTCGCTCGCTCTGGCTCGGCTCGGCGTGAGCTTCCGCGAGAGTGATCCGTACTTCCAGCACGACCTCGCGTTTTACACGAACTGGCTTCCGTTCGAAAAAGCGGCCTACTCGTGGGCGATGCTGCTGTCTGTGGGGGTCTCGATTGTCGTCGTCATTCTTTATTCGCTCACGCCCGGCTTGAGGTGGGAGCGCGCCGGACTTCGCATGAGCGCGCGCGTCAGACGGCACCTGAGCGTGTTGTCAGCGCTGCTGCTACTCATCACGATGTGGAGCTACCGGCTCGAATCGTACGAGCTCCTGATTCGTGGCAGTGGTGAGGCAGGGGTCTTTTCGTACGTCGATCATCAGTGGTTGCTTCCGGGACTCGTCATACTTTCGGTCGCGACGGCCGCCGCGGCGATCACCGTACTCTTGAGCGGGTGGACGGGACAGCTCCGCACCAGCTTCATCGCCGTCACCGTGATAGTGGTGTTGTCGGTCGCCGTCCAGGAAATCGTGCCGTTGCTCGTCCGGCATTTCACTGCTCGTGAAACGCAGATGGTGCGGGAGCGGCCGTACGCCGCCACGCGCGCCGACTTTACGCGGCGCGCGTACGCACTGAGCGCCGCATCGTACGAAGCTTTGCAGAAGTCCGCGGTGTCCGCCGCTCTCGACAGCGTGGTCACGAGCGCGGCTGGCCAGCAGCTGTTGCGCCAGGACTCCCTCGTCTATCCCGGGGCGCAAGGGCTCGTGCTCGTCTCGGATCCACTGCTCGATGTCGCTGGTCAGCGGCTCGGTGACGGCTTCTCCCGACTGGGATATGCCTGGGCGTTTCAGTCGTTCGACCTTCTGTCCGATTCAGTCTCGCGGCGCGCCAGGCTCGTCACGGTGCGGGATGTACGGACCAGAGTTCGCTCTCTGGCGCCGATCTTCGCGCAGGGAAGCATGGTCGAGCCGATGTTTCACTCCGATACCCTCTACTGGAAGCTGGAGCTGTACACCGCGTCGTCCAACTATCCGCTCAGCCAACGCTACGTTCTCGCGGGAGAGGCACGCAGCTATTTCAGGCACGCCGCAACCGCGCTCGTCAGCGCGAGGACGGCTCGAGTGATGATGGCGGCCGATGCGGCTCTCGATCCGATTGCGCAGGCATGGATGACTGCTTATCCAAACGCGTCCGACTATCGCGCTCCCGGAATTGCCCGAGAGCTCACGACAACACCGTGGTCGCCCGTGACAACGGATTCCTCGCCTGTTGGCAGCGACTCGACGTTCAGGTCCTCAGTGACTCGTCTCTACAATCGCATGCGGGCCGCGCTCGCCGCCGCCGATCTCAAGGCATTCGGGGTCGCATACGATTCGCTCGGCGCTCTCATCGGGGCCCGCCACAGATGACAGAGTCACACACCGCGGTAATCGCAGTCGGCGGCAATGCGCTTTCCCCGCCGGGAGAGCACTCGACCATCGCGGACCAGTTTCGCCACACGCGCGACAGCCTGGGCCCGATCGTCGATCTCGTGCTTGATGGTTGGCGGGTCGTGGTAGTTCACGGCAACGGGCCGCAGGTCGGAGACGAGCTCGTAAGAAACGAAAAGGCGCGGAGCGAGGTCTCGCCGCTTCCGCTCGGCGTGCTCGTCGCCGGTACGGCGGGGTGGATCGGCTACATGCTCCAGCAGTCGCTCGAGAACGCTCTCAGCAAGGCGGGGCATTCGAGAGACGTCGTGACTGTCGTCACACAGGTCGAAGTTGCCGCGGACGACCCCGCGCTCAAGGATCCGAAGAAATTCATCGGGCATGGACTGTCCGTCGTGCGCGCGCGCGAGCTGAGGGCACAGGGCCATCCGGTGAAGAAAGATGGGAAGGGACACTTTCGGCGCGTTGTCGGAAGTCCCCGGCCGCTTGCGATTCACGAGCTTACAACGATTCGGACGCTGCTCGAGCGCGATACCGTCGTGATTGCGTGCGGCGGCGGCGGCGTTCCCATCTACCGTGATCCCGCGCTCGGCCTCGAGGGAATCGACGCAGTCGTCGACAAGGATCTCGCCGCCGCGGTCCTTGCGAGAGAGCTTGGCGCCGAGCTCTTCCTGATTCTCACTGACGTCGATGCCGTTTATACTGGGTGGGGCACGGAGCAGCAGCGCGCGATCAGCTCGATGACCGTGAGTGAAGCAGATCGGTTGGCGAGCGAAGGAGCGTTCGGCGAAGGCAGCATGGCTCCGAAAGTCGCGGCTGCGGCGGACTACGTGCGTCGAACACAGGGTCGTGCCATTATTACGGAGCTGAGCAAGGGAAGAGCGGCAGTGCAGGGCGTTGGCGGTACGGAAATCCTTCCATAAAGCGCTACATCAATATCGACAATCCGCGTGCGCGCACGCGTTCGGAGCAAGAGTGAACATCCACGAGTACCAGGCAAAGGACATTTTTCGGAAGTACGGCATCCCGATTCCGCCGGGCCAGGTTGCGACGACGCCGCAGGAAGCCGAGGCGATCGCTCGGAAGTACGGAACCACGGTTGTCGTGAAGGCGCAGGTCCACGCCGGCGGTCGTGGAAAGGCGGGCGGTGTGAAACTCGCCAAGACGCCTGAGGAAGCGCGCGACGTTGCCGCACAAATCCTCAAGCTGGTCATCAAAGGCCTTCCGGTAAAAAAGGTTCTCGTCACGCCGGCGGCCGACATCGCGAGCGAGGCCTACGTCGGCATCATCGTCGATCGCGCTTCCAAGCGGGCGGTGTTCATGGCGAGTCCGGCCGGCGGAATAGACATCGAGGAAGTCGCGGCCAGGACGCCCGACAAGATCCTGCGACATGCGGTCGATCCGCGTTACGGTTTGCAGATGTTCGAGGCGATGCAGCTCGCGTTCTTCCTCTATTCCGACATGAAGCAGGTCCGCGCCGCCGCGAAGATCCTTCAGCAGCTCTACAAGGCTTTCTCCGAGAACGGCGGATCGCTGGCCGAGATCAATCCGCTGGTGACGACGGCTGCCGGAGAAATTGTCGCGCTGGATGCGAAGATGGTCATCGATGACAACGAGCTCGACCGCCGTCCTGACATCGCCGCGCTCCGCGACGAGTCGGCTGAAGACCAGAGTGAGGTAGAAGCGAGAAAGGCAAGCCTCACCTTCATCAAGCTCGAAGGAAACGTCGGCTGCGTCGTCAACGGAGCCGGGCTCGCCATGGCGACGATGGACCTCGTGAAATACTACGGCGGGGAACCGGCCAACTTCCTCGACATCGGCGGCTCGTCGAATCCCGAGAAGGTTGTGGCCGCGCTTCGCATCATCACCAGCGACCAGAACGTCAAGGCGATTCTCTTCAACATCTTTGGCGGAATCACCCGCACCGACGACGTCGCGAATGGAATCGTGACGGCGATCAGGCAGAACCCACTCAAGGTTCCGCTCGTCATTCGGCTCACCGGCACGAATGAGGAGATCGCGATCGAGATCCTGAAAAAGGCCGGACTGTCCGCGATGACCGACATGGACGAAGCGGTGAAGAAAGCAGTAGCTCTCGCCACTGGAGGGAAGGCGAAGTGAGCATCTTCATCGACAAGAACACTCGCCTGCTCGTCCAGGGAATCACCGGGAGGGATGGTTCATTCCACACGAAGCAGATGATCGAGTACGGAACCCAGGTTGTGGGCGGTGTCACGCCAGGCAAAGGCGGGCAAAACTTCGATAGTAGGGTCCCCATCTTCAACACCGTCGCCGAGGCCGTGAAGAAAACCGGCGCGAACGCAACGGTGATATATGTCCCGCCCCCCTTCGCCGCCGATGCGATGATGGAAGCGGCTGACGCGGGGATTCCATTCGTCGTTTGCATCACGGAGGGCGTCCCCGTGCTCGACATGACGAGGGTCTATCCGTACGTGAAGGAGCGAGGCTCCCGCCTGCTCGGACCGAACTGCCCCGGCCTCATCTCTCCTGGCGCTTCAAAAGTGGGGATCATCCCCGGCAATATCTGCACACCCGGCAACGTCGGCTTGGTGAGTCGCTCGGGCACGCTTACGTACGAGGTCGTCTTCCAGATGACGCGCGCAAAGATCGGTCAAACGACGTGCGTCGGGATCGGAGGCGATCCGATCAACGGCACCAACTTCATCGACTGCCTCGACGCCTTCGAGAAGGACCCCGCGACCAGGGCAGTCGTCATGATCGGCGAGATCGGCGGCACCGATGAGCAGGAGGCGGCCCGCTTCGTCCGCGAGAAGATGAAGAAGCCGGTCGTCGGCTTTATCGCCGGGCAAACGGCGCCGCCGGGACGCCGCATGGGACACGCGGGAGCCATCATCTCAGGCTCCGCGGGCACCGCTGCTGAAAAAATGCAGGCATTCGAGGAGAACGGGGTGGGCGTTGCCAAGCGCCCCATCGACGTGGTGGATTTACTCAAACGCGCAATGCGCTAGGACAGAACCACTAAATGGCCGGCAACAGGACACTCACCATCATCAAGCCCGACGCCTTCAATTCCGGTAAGGGTGGGCTGATCATCGCGCATTTGGAGAAAGCTGGGTTCAAGATCATCGCTGCGCGTGTGATGCGACTCACAGAAGCTCAGGCAAGCGCCTTCTACGCCGTTCACCGCGAGCGCCCATTCTTCGCGCCCCTCGTGCGATTCATGACCTCGGGCAAGTGCATGCCGGTCGTGCTCGAGCGAGCCGACGCCGTAGCGGCGCTCCGAAAAGCGATCGGAGCAACCGACCCGGCTGAGGCGGAAGCAGGGACGGTTCGGAAGCTCTATGCGGAATCCAAGGAGCGGAACGCGATCCACGCCTCCGATTCGGATGAGAACGCCGAGCACGAATCAAAGTTCTTCTTTCCAGAGGCGGAGTTGGTCTAGCGTCCAAATCTGTTCCGTCCTCTGCCCGCAGCCCCAGCCGGCCCGCCCACAGCCCCCGGCAGGTAGTCTTCAGTTAAGAAAACTCGGCCACGAAAAAAAGCTCGCTTACCGCACTGGAACGGGGTTGTTAAACCCGCTAATGTTAAGGGCTTATGCTGTCCTTTGACATACGCTCGCTGGAGACCAAAGCCGTCCACGTGGACGGCTCGATTCAACCGGACGATCCCGTTTGGGAAGAGGGAGATGTCCGTCCGTCGCGGCCGGTCAGGGTGATCGGAAGGCTGTCGTCGGCGGGAGAGGGAAGATTCTATTTCTCCGGCCGCATCGACGGAGGGATCGTGCTTCCTTGCCGGTTGTGTCTGGAAGAAGTCGACGTCGCCGTCGATGAGGAGGTACACTTTCTTCTCGCCGGGATCGGCGCTGACGAGGCGGACGATCCGGACGTGTTCCTGTACGATCCCAATGCGCGGATGCTGGATCTCCGCGCGGCGGTGAGAGAAACGTGGCTTCTCACGGCTCCTGCGTACGTCCAGTGCAGGGAAGATTGCAAAGGACTGTGCGCGACTTGCGGTACCAATTTGAACGAGAGCACTTGCAACTGCGCACCAACCAAGACTGAATCGCGCTGGGGCGCGTTGCTCAAGCATCAGGGCGACGCACACTAGCTCGTCAAACCACCTTCAGGAACAGATACAATGGCCGTCCCAAAGCGACGCACCTCGAAGCGAAAGAAACGCGCGCGCAACACGCACAAGATCGCGCCTGCGATCGTCATCCAGAAGTGTCCCCGCTGCCAGAGCATGAGGCGTCCGCATCATGTCTGCGCGGAGTGCGGATACTACGATGGCGAACAGCGAGTAGAACCGAAGGAAGCCTAGTTTGGCGCGAATAGCATTGGACGCTATGGGGGGAGACTTTGCCCCCAATGCGACAATCGCCGGCGCTCTACTCGCCTTGCAGGAACTCGACGGTATGCACACAGTGCAGCTCGTCGGTCGGACATCGGTCATCGAAGCGGAGCTCGCGAGATTGCTTTCGGGCGAGTTCTCCGGCGCCGCCTCGTCGCGCCATCGGCTCACCATCATCGAGGCCCCCGAGGTCATCGAGATGTCGGAGAAGCCAACTGCCGGTCTGCGAAAAAAGCCCAACAGCTCGATGGTCGTCGGGCTCAAGCTCCAGGTCGACGGAAAGTCCGACGCCTTCGTCTCGGCCGGCAACACGGGGGCTCAGATGGCGTCGTCGGCCATGCTGCTCAAGCTCCACGCCGGTCTTACGCGCCCGGCTATTGCCACGGTATTCCCGACCGCGCGCAACCCGGTCATTGTGATCGATTCGGGCGCGAATGTGGATTGCTCCACGAGAGAGCTCCTCCAGTTCGCCTGGCTTGGCTCGGTTTACGCCGAGTGCATATTCGGTCGCGACAATCCATCCATCGGACTCCTTTCGATCGGGGAGGAGCCGGAAAAGGGGAACGCCGTCGTGAAGGAGGCCCACGTGCTTTTCCGGAAAGCCGGGTTCAACTTTCACGGAAATCTCGAGGGCCGCGATCTACCGGCCGGCGCGAGCGAGCGCGGCCCCTTCGACGTTGTCATCTGCGACGGTTTCGTAGGCAACGTCGTGCTCAAGTTCTACGAAGCGGTGGCACCGATGATCGTTCGCCTTCTCAGCGAACACCCCGGCATCGATGCCGAGCACGTGAAAGTGGCGCTCAAGGGATTTGATTCCACCAACTATGGCGGCGCCCCACTCCTCGGCGTGAGGGGCGTCAGCATCATCTGCCACGGCAACTCTCCGCCGCGCGCAATCAAAAACGCGATCATGGTCGCCGTTCGAGCAGTGGAGACCCGCATGAACGATCAGATCGGCGAGAAGCTCGAATTGGCGGCGCCCGCCCTCAACGCTATCGCGGAGTCGGCATGAAACGACCAGTTGCCGCCGTCGTCGGCACCGGACGCGGAGTACCCGCGCACGTGATGACGAATCACGACTTTGCCGCCATCGGCATCGAGACGTCGCACGAGTGGATATTCGAGCGAAGCGGAATTGTCGAGCGGCGAATAGCCAGAGACGGCGAGACCACGTGCTCCATGGCTTCCGACGCTGGTCGGAAGGCGATGGAAGTTGCTGGAGTCCATCCCGGCGAAATCGATGTGATCGTCCTCAGCACCGCCACGCCCGACCGGCTCCTTCCCGCGACAGCGGTCGACGTTCAGGCGGAGCTCGGCGCGACACGCGCGGCGGCATTCGACATCAGCGCCGCCTGCTCCGGATGGCTGTATGCGATGAGCACTGCCGAAGGACTGATCATGTCCGGAACGGCCGAGACCGCTCTCGTGATCGGGGCGGAGAAGATGAGCGCGATCGTGGACTGGAAGGACCGCTCTACATGCGTCCTCTTCGGCGATGGCGCCGGCGCCGCGGTTCTCAAGCGCAGCAAGCACGGGAAGGGAATCCTCTCAGCGTACATGCGGAGCGACGGCAAACTGGCGGACCTTCTCTATCGGCCCGATGGTGGAGCGACGACTCCGATGTCCGCGGCCGTGCTCGAGAAGCGCTCCCATCTGGTGAGAATGGCTGGTCGCGAAGTCTTCAAGCACGCGGTGCGATCCATGTCCGACGCCGCTGACCGGGCGCTCGACGGCGCGCGCCTCACGGGTACCGACATCGATCTACTGATTCCTCACCAGGCCAACATGCGGATCATCGAGGCGACGGCCAAACATTCCGGCATCCCGATGGAAAAGGTCTACGTGAACGTCGACCGCTATGGCAATACGTCTTCCGCTTCGATTCCGATCGCGCTCAACGAGGCGATCGAGTCGGGAAGAGTCAAGGACGGCTCGACTGTGATGATGGTCGCATTTGGCGCCGGATTCACCTGGGCGTCGATGGTCATCCGCTTTTAGGCGGTGGACATCGTGCTGCTCTTTCCCGGCCAGGGCTCCCAGAAACCGGGAATGGGAAAAGATCTGGCCGAAGCATTTCCTCTCGCGCGCGGCATTTTCGGCGAAGTCGACGCCGCGCTCGGCGCGGACCTGAGCCACCTCTGCTTCGAGGGGCCGGCCGAAGAGCTGACGCTGACGCGCAACGCGCAGCCCGCACTTTTTGCGCACGGCGCCGCCGTTTGGGCGCTCGCGAAAGAGGCGTTGCACCCGCATGTTCGCGCGGCCGCCGGACATTCTCTCGGAGAATTCACCGCCTACTATGCCGCCGACTCGGTCAGCCTCCCCGGAGCCGCCCGTCTCGTGAGCAGACGTGGTGAGCTCATGTTCGAGACCGGGACGTCGCGTCCAGGGACCATGGCGGCGATTCTGGGAACGACGACGGTACCGATCGAGGAAATCTGTGAGCGCGCGAGCAAGCAGGCGGGTCTCGTGGTACCGGCCAACTTCAACACCGACGATCAGGTCGTAATCTCCGGCGAAATCGCGGGCGTCGAGCGCGCAATGGAACTCGCAAAAGAGGCCGGCGCCAAGCGTGCGGTGAAACTTCCGGTGAGTGGCGCGTTCCATTCGCCGCTTATGGAGCCGGCGGTGGTCGGCCTCACCGACGCGATCGCGACGTCGGCCTTCACGGATCCCGTCTACCCGGTCTACTCGAACGTAACCGCCGAGCCATCCACGACCGCGGTTCAAGCCAAGGACCTGCTGCTGCGGCAGCTGACGTCTCCCGTGCGGTGGTCCACCGAGATCAGGAACATCGCTGCGCGTTTTTCTGATGCGCTCTACGTCGAGATGGGTCCCGGCAGCGTATTGAGCGGTCTGGTGGGGCGCCTCGTCAAAGGGGCTCGTACCTTTTCCTGCGGAACTCGCGCGGAAGTCGAAAAACTTCTCGAGATGGTCGCGCAATGAAGATAGATCTCACCGGAAAGAACGCCGTCGTCACCGGGAGCACCCGGGGAATCGGACGCGCCATCGCGGAAGCGCTGGCCGAGTCCGGCGCGCGGGTCGCCGTCGTGGGTCGCGACCTCGAGCGGGCCAGAGAAGCAGCGTCTGCCGTTGGCAACAATGCGATGGGGTTCGCGGCCGAGGTCAGCGATACGGCTTCGGTGGCGAAGCTCGTGGAAGACGTCGAGAAAGCGTTTGGCTCTATCGACATACTCGTCAACAATGCCGGAATCACCCGGGACAACCTGGTGATGCGCCTGAAGGACGACGACTGGGACGCCGTCCAGAACGCCAATCTGCGTGGCGCGTTCGCGGCGATTCGGGCCGCTTCGAGAGGGATGATGAAGAAGCGCGCCGGTCGGATCATCAACATCGCGAGCATCGTCGGCCTGATCGGCAACAAGGGGCAGTCCAACTACGCGGCGAGCAAGGCCGGCCTCATCGCCCTCACCAAGTCCGTGGCGAAGGAGTTGGGCTCGCGGAACATACTGGTGAACGCTGTGGCGCCTGGTTTCATCGAGACCGAGATGACCGCGGCGATGACGAAGGAGGCCCGCGAGGCGTTGGGCCAACAGATTGCACTTGAACGCCTTGGCTCGGTAAAGGACGTTGCGGCCATGGTCGCCTTCCTGGCTTCGGACCTCGCCTCCTACATCACGGGGCAGGTGTTCGTCGTGGATGGCGGGATGGTGATGTAACCCGAGGCTGGCTTCGCGATAGACCATAGAATGGTGATGCAACCCGAGGCCGTCTTCACGGTAGACGGTTGAATGGCGATATAATCCGAGGCCGTCTTCACGGTAGACGGTTGAATGGCGATATAACCCGAGGCCGTCCTCACGGTAGACGGTTCAATGGCGATGTAACTTTGTATCAGATATTCAGTTAGATATATTTCACGCACCCCCACAAACACGAGGACACCCATCAAATGGCCGACAATTCCAACAAGGTCAAAGACATCATCGAGAAAGAGCTCGGTGTTGAGCGTGAGAAGCTGACCAACGAGGCGAGCTTCATCGAGGACCTGGGTGCGGACAGCCTGGATATCGTCGAGCTCGTGATGGAGTTCGAGAAAGAGTTCAACATCGACATTCCTGATGAGGACGCCGAGAAGCTGCGCACCGTAGGTGACGCGCTCGGCTATCTGAACCAGAAGGTCGGAGCGTAATGAAAAGACGAGTCGTCGTCACTGGCATGGGGGCGATTACCCCCGTCGGTAACGATGTGGCGACGACCTGGCGGTCCCTGATAGAAGGGAAGTCCGGAACCGCGCCTATCACCAAGTTCGACGCATCGAAATTTCCGGTTCGGTTCGCCGCGGAAGTGAAAGGCTTCAATCCGCTCGACTACATGGATCGAAAGGAAGCGAAGCGCGCGGACCAGTACACACAATACGCGGTCGCCGCAGCACGCCAGGCGATGACCAATGCCAACCTCGTCGAGCGGAACGGGATGGACCCCGATCGCATTGGCGTCATCATCGGCAGCGGCATCGGCGGGCTCAAGAGCTTCGAGGAGCAGCACGACGTCTATCGGGAGCGCGGTGTCGGCAAGATTTCTCCCTTTTTCATTCCGATGTTCATCGCCGACATTGCCGCCGGCATTGTCTCGATGATGTTCAACGCCAAAGGGCCAAACTACGCCACGGTAT